>DAHUYY010000183.1 GCA_027306845.1 Vulcanimicrobiota bacterium
ACGCATCGTAGCAAATGAGCGGCCCGACGATATGATTGCCGACCACGAATGTCGCGGGCCCCAGGCCCGGAGAGAGATTCGGCAACGACCGCGTCAGCGCGACGGGAATGAGATAATGCGCGAGCGCGGGCAGGGGAACGTACTCTCCGAACGGCACGAGATGGCGCTTCGCGTAGTACCCGCCGATGCGGCCGTCGCTCCCGAAGAACATCAGTGCATCGTGCGTCCCGGTCGCGTCGGTGACGATTCCCCCCGCCAGCAGGGGAATGCCGCGCGCACGCACGGCGGCACGGATCGTTTTCAACGTTGTTCCAGGCCCCAAATTCAGATCGGATTCGGGCCAGACGGCGAAACCGCGCCCGAGCTGCAATCGCTGGAACGACGCGAGATATTTTTGCAGGTTGCCGGCCGCGCCGACCTGTCCGAACTGAAAGACGGCGGCGCCGAAACCGGGCTTCGTTACCGGAATCGGTTTGTCGAACGCAACCGCACAGAGGAGAATGACGGCGACGCAGAGCGCCCAACCGAAAACGCGCCGGCGCAGCGCGCCCCGCGACGCTTCGAAGAGCGCGGCGGCGGCGAGCACGCACGCGAACGTGAGTATCTCCGTGCCCCCGATGCGCGCGATCGCGACGAAGGGCGTATCGACGAGCGCGTGCCCCACCTGCACGTACGGAACGCCGAGCGACGAGTTCGCTCGCCAGTATTCGCCGAGCGTCCAGAGGCTCGCGATTGCAACGCACCACCGCCAAGCGGAGCGCTTTGCGAAGAACGATGCGGCAAATCCTACGAGCGCATACGGAATGCACTCATAGAGCAACGCGATCGCCGAGGTATAATAGACGCCCGGCCCTTGGTGCGCGACGGCGCCCAGGTAGACCCACCGCAGCCCGACGAGCAGTTGCGCAGCCGTATAGGCAACCGTAAGCCATACGCAGGTGCTGCGCCGTTTGAACCGATAGGCGTAAAAGAGCGGAAAGAGCGTCAGCGGCGTCACCACGGCAAACGGCGCTGCCCACTGCGCGCCGAGGAGCGCACCACACGCGGCGCCGCACAGTAGCGTAACGGCGACCAACGCGATCATCGATGAGACGTTTTGGCAATGCAGGCATCGCACCCTTCCCAAACGAACCGCGGCCGCCACCACCTATGCCGTTCGATGGACGAGTGGCGCGCCGTACGCGCCTTGCCGCAATCCTTTTATGCCCGCCGCTTCTCGCGTTCGCATACGAGCGCTACTGCGCAAATATCTTGTGGAGCCTCGCCCTCGCGTACGTGCCGCTCCTCTTTGGGAGCATCGGGCTCATCGCTCGCTCCGCCATCGATGCAGCGGCGGAGCGCACGACCCTTCGGAATGAATTTTCGGCGAAGGGCGCACTCCTCGGCTCCGCCGGATCGTTTTTCGTGCTCCTCGTCTTCATACCGCACAGCGTCGACCGCACCGCGCTCGATGCAATTTTCCTCGCGAGTCTGTTGTTTTATTACGCGGTCGGGAAGATCGGCTGTGTTTTTCTCGGCTGTTGCCGCGCCGCCGTTCCCTGGCGCGCTCCGTTGCCGACGATCGAGGCGATCTGCAGCCTTGCACTCAGCCTCGCCGCGCTCGCTACGCTCTACGAAGCGAGCGTGCCCCGTCTTTTCAGCACGGCGGCTATCCTCGGCTGTTCTCTGGCTCTGCGCCTCTTCTCACGCTGTATGCGCGGCAGTTCGCTAGGAAACGCGCTCAAACAGGTCGATTCAATCGCCCTCGGTGCGTTGATTTGCGGCACCGCAGCGATCGCCGTTTTGAGGTAGGCAGGATATCCTCCGAGCGAGCGGCAACCGCCGATCGCTATGAGCTCAAATAAACTTGCACGAGTAACAAAGGTTCTCACCCAATCACTCGTTGCGATCGGCGGATCGGCGACGTTGGCCTGCGGCCCTGGGTCTGTCGGCGGCGCCGGGGCGATTCCGACGCCAAATCCGAGTGCGAGCCCAACGGCATATTCCTTTACGCTCTCAAACAACACCCCAACGACGCCGGAATCGTTCACGCTTCCGAGTACCGGCACCATTCTGAATTTCTACGGGACGGTAACGATTTCGGGCGCAACCTCCGAGACGGTTTCATATTTCGAGACCCAAGGATTCGCAACGGGGGCGTGCCCGGTCACCGGGAAGACCGTCATCGAAACGATCGAGCTCTCCATCCTCACCGCCTTTACGTTTGCGCCGAACGGATCGTTTGGAGCGAATACCGGTCTCCTCGACACGCAATTCACCACGAGCGCGACCGGCCCGTTTAGTGGCGAGATCTTCCAATACTCGAACTGCACGGTATTTTCGCCGGCGCAGAGCGTTGTTAGCAACGGCGGAACCTCGTACGAATACCCCGGCGGCGGAAACACGAGCGTTACCCCCGGCTCGTATTTTATCGAAATCTGGAAGTAATCGGCACTCCCGATCTTTCTCGTTCTTACGCTGCTTCGCGCGCTATCGCTGCGCCATTGCCCGTGATGCGCGCGACGGCGAACTCGAGGAATAACAGCGTCTCACCGATCGTTACGATCGCGGCGCATAAGACGCCGAACCCCAGTTGCTGCGCGGCCGCACTCGCAACGACAAACGCGAGCGCAGGCGGCAGCAAGGCGAGCATCGAGAGCGGCATGCGCAGCATACGGGCCATCGGGTCGGCCCCGCCGTTCCAGGGAAAGATCGTGTAGAGCGCGACGCCGATACTCCGCAAAAACACCACCGCAACTGCGGCGCCAGGAAGCGCGCAGAGAGCGACCACAAGGTTGCCGGAAGCAACACCGAAGGCCATCACTCCCACGGCGAGCGGAAGCACCGTACGCCACGCCGTCGCAATCGTCCACACATACAGGCGCGTTCGCAGCGGACTCGCCGAGAGCCACCACATCGGCTTGCCTAAATCCATGTCGAGCACGACGGTCGCCATGAGCGAAACCATCACAAACATGCACGTCAGTGCCGTTACGAGCAGGGTGATGCCGACGGCGGATGTCGTTGGCGATTGCATGAGCTCGCCGGAGATGAACCCCACCACGAGCCCGAGTGCCATGCCGATTGCAAACGTCCACTGGACGCCATTCGCACGGCGAAAAACAACCCAGTCCTTCCAAAAAATCGCCCACGCGCCGGTCATTCCGCGCGAACTCGCACTGGATACGGCGCTTTTCGGTAATTTCGACGTCGCGCGAAAAGGAAGCGCAGCGCCATCGGCGCGTCGCGCGACGGTGATCATTCCAAGATATGAGGAAGCGTAGATCTCCGGGTAGAGATCGCGCGCCCCAATAAACGAAAGAAAAGCGAGCAAAAAAAAGAGCGCGTAGAGCATCGACAGGGCCGCTGGATTCCCGGCGAAGATCGTGACGATCGTGCGCCCCAATCCCAATCCGAGCGCCCAGTGCGCGAGCGGCCGCGCACCCGCCCAAAGCGCGCCCGCACCAATAGCCGCCGCCGGCACCAGCGCCGCGAGCGCGAATACTGCCACGAGCCCTTGCGCGACGACCGCTCCGAATACCGTGCGAATCCGGAAAGCAAGCGGCCCAAGCACCGATCCGATAAAAAATATTCCCAAGAGGCCGAAAAACATCCCCACTAACCCACCGGCCATCGGGAAGATGATCGCATAAAGAAGCGCGAGCATCGCCAAGCGACCGATGGTAAAGAGATTATTCCGAAACACAAGAAACGGAATGACGATCTCTTCTCGTAGCGACGAGCAAATGAGAAATCGAGCGTCGGCGAATGACGAAAACATTTTCAGCACTCCCCGGGCACCCGACAACATCATTATCGACAAAAGAAAGAGCATTCCGCAAAACGTCAACGTCGCGAATGGTTCACGCAGCCCTGCCGACGCAGCATAATTATGCTGGTTTACAACGCGTAGCACGCTAAAGATCGCATAATAAGCAATCCCCAAAAAAAGCATCACCAATTTGGCAGGCGTACGAAGTGTTT
>DAHUYY010000184.1 GCA_027306845.1 Vulcanimicrobiota bacterium
GGCATCCGCATCGAGGAGCGCCGCTCGCAGGGCGTCGCGTGCGATCCCGAATGCCGAGCCGTCGTCGCCGAAAAGATAGCCGTGCCCGCCGACGCGCACCTCGCTCCCATCGCGAGCCCGCGCGACGACGACCGAGCCCGTGCCGGCGATCGCCGCGATTCCCGGTTCACCGGCGTGCGCCCCGAAAAGCGCGATCTCCGAATCGTGGGTATAACGCAGATGGCGGGCCGCAATGCGCGGCTCTCGCCCCCGAACGCGAGCCTCGAAGCCGCTGATGCCGACGACCGCGCTCTCGATTCGCGTCGATGCCGGGAGCCCGGCGCGGCGGATCGCCGCTGCGAGCGTCGCTTCGACGGCATCGCGTAGGCGCGTTGACGTTGCCCCGAGCCCTAATTCGTCGCCGGCTCCGCCGCTCGCCCGGGCGAGAATCGCGCCGCTTTCGTCGACGAGCGCGGCTTTCGTCGCACTCTGTCCGACATCAATTCCGGCGAAGAGCGGCATCGATCCCGGCTTCAGTCGAGTGCGAGCAGAGAGCGCGCGTACTCGTTGGCAGCAAATTCGCGCGTCGCGCGATTCTCCAGCCGAGCAACATCGTTGGTTCGTTCGCGGTGATGGTAGAGTTCGTGTCCGACGGCGAGCGAAATGAATTCCCCAAGCTCCGTCGAGGGGAGGTGCTCCGCTATGCGCAGGTTCACGCGAATCGTCGGCCCCTTCGGATCGTACTCCGAACGCAATTCGTCGACGCCCCATTCTCCAAGGTCGGCGAACTCCACGGCGACCCCGAGCGCTCGTGCACGGCGCAGTGCTTCACTCATTCTTTACGATCCCCCAAGTCAACTCCGTCGTTTTGTAACGCAGCGCGAAGCGCGAAGATATCGAGATCTCCGACCGTACGCGCCCCATTCTTCGCTATCGCGGCGGCAGTTCCGGCCGCCTGCCCGAGCGTCATGACGGTGGGCGTTAAACGCGCCGACGCCAACGCTTCATGCGTCGTCGAAATGCAGCGCCCGGCGACGAGCAAGCCTTCTTTTCGTTCGGGAACGAGGCAGCGGAAGGGAATTTCGTACGCTCCTCCGGGCGCAACGCGATGCGTCGTCGTTCCGCGACCCGACGGATCGTGAATATCGATCGGATAGGCGCTGCGCGCGACGGCATCGGGAAAACGGCGAGCGGAGATTACGTCATCTCGCGTGAGCGTATAGCGCCCGACGATGCGTCGCGATTCGCGAATGCCGACCTGCGCACCGCTGGCGAGAATGCGCGCGCGTTCGAAACCGGGAACGTAGTTATTGAAAAACCGAATGAGCTCGAGCGCCTGGCGTCGCCCTTCAACTTCGGCGCGCGTGAGATCGAATGCATCGAGCGGATCGACATCGAGCACGCGCGACATATTCACCGTCATTTCGTCGGGATACGGCGATGCAAAGAGCGAGACGATATCGCGCGGAATCGTCACGTCGCCGCGTTCGCGCGCGAGATTCCAGAGATCCCAGAGCCCGGCGATCGCCGAGAGATTCTCGGGGCGCAGCTCTGCGACCGGCAGCGAACTCCGCACCTGATCGGGGTGAGCGCGCAGATAGGCGGCGAGCGCCTCGCCGTCGACCGGACCGATGCGCAGCATCAGGCTCGCGGGCTGCACGCGGCCGCGCTCGTCCCCGCGATTCGTTGCCGCCCCGGCGGAGTGCGCGACGAGCGCGTCGGCGGTGGCATCGACCGTCGTCGTCCCGAAAAACTCGAGTTCGCCGCCGATCGTCGCCACGCGCACGCCGCGGATGCGCTCGCCCTCGCAGATCGCGGCAAGGAACCATGCATGCAGGAGCAGGGTCACGCCGGCCTCGGCCATCATTTCGACGAGTAACGTCTTGTGCAGTTCCGGATCGAACGGCGTGATCGTCGCAACGTAGTCGGAGCTGTCGCGCCGGTGCCCCGGCGAGCCGCCCATTGCCGTCAATCGCTCGACGATCTCCTGAGCGATCCCGCCGACGATTCTGCTCTCCCCGGAGTGGAAGGTCATCCACGGCCCGACCATCGCCGCCGTCGCCGTTCCCCCGAGAAAACCGTAGCGTTCGATCAGCAGCGTCCGCGCACCGTGCCGGGCCGAAGCGATCGCGGCAGCGCACCCGGCATTTCCCCCGCCGACGACAATAGTATCGAAGGGCCCCATCGCCCGGGAGTTCCCAGCTTGAGGCTCGCTCCCTGGCGCGGGGCTCCGCCGAGAGAGAAAAACAAGGTCAAAGCGCCTCGAAAGGGTATTGAGGGCCTTCATGCTGCTACAACGAGTCAAGCCGCTCTCGCGCCTATTGGCCGAGGCCGGCGATCAAAAACACGCTCTCAAGAGAACACTCGGCCCCGGTGCACTGACGGCGATGGGAATCGGCGCCATTATCGGCACCGGTATTTTCGTTTTGACCGGCGTCGCCTCGGCGAAATACTCCGGGCCGGCGCTCACCGTCTCGTTCATCATCGCCGGTATCGTGAGCGCTTTCGCCGCGCTCTGTTACTCCGAGGTCGCCAGCCGCGTTCCGATCGCCGGCAGCGCCTATACCTTCGCCTATGCATCGCTCGGTGAGTTTATCGCCTGGATCATCGGTTGGGATCTCGTTTTAGAGTACGCGCTCGGCGCCGCGACCGTCAGTATCGGATGGTCTGGGTACTTTACCAATTTTCTTAGCAAATTCGGCATCAACATTCCGGCCGCGTGGCAACATAACTACTGGGACACCGGGCCGTCGGGCGAGCCGATTCACGGCATAATGAATTTACCGGCATTTTTGATTATCTGCCTTATCGGCGTCCTCCTCATTCGCGGCACGCGTGAATCTGCGGTCGTGAATTCGATCATCGTGACCATTAAAGTTGCGATCGTGCTCTTCTTCATCGGTGTCGGCTTCGCGCACATCAATACCGGAAATTGGGTACCGTACTTCCCGTTCGGCTGGGGAGGCACGCTCTTCGGTGCGTTCTTCGTCTTCTTCGCGTACATCGGGTTCGATGCGGTCTCGACCGCCGCTGAAGAGGCGAAGAACCCGCAACGCGATATGCCGATCGCCATCGTCGGTAGCCTCGCGATCTGCACGGTGCTCTATATCATCGTTGCGGCTATTCTGACGGGCATGGTGAAATACACGCACCTCAACGTCCCGCAACCGGTCGCATTCGCCGTCGAACAGGTCGGCCTGCCGGGCTGGATGAGCCTCGTCATCTCCATCGGCGCGATCGCCGGCCTCACCACCGTCTTACTCGTTATGATGTACGGGCAGACGCGCGTCTTCTTCGCGATGTCACGCGACGGTTTGCTGCCCGCGGTCTTCTCGAAGATCCACCCCACGCTGCGAACCCCGGCGACCTCGACGGCGATGTTCACCCTGTTCATCGCGCTCATCGCAGCGTTCACGCCGATCTCGGTCGTCGGATCGCTGACGAACATGGGCACGCTGGCGGCCTTCGTCTTGGTATCGATCTCGGTTCCGATTCTCCGCAAGCTCTACCCCGAAGCGAAGGGCTTTTCGGTTCCGTTCGGTCCGTATGTCGTGCCGATTACCTCCGCCGTCTTGGCGACGTTGCTCCTGTTGGCACCGTTCGTCGATACGACTGTTCCGAGAATTCTCGGGCTCCCGTTGCCGTGGTTCGGCTTCATCGTATGGCTCATCATCGGGCTGGGAGTCTACTTCCTCTACGGGCGCTCGCACAGCCACGTCGGCATCAACGAGGCTTCAACGCCAAGCGCCTAACGAACGCCACCATCTCGTGCGCGCCGGGTTACACGCTCTCGGCGCGCACGAAAATGAGCGTTACGCGCTCCTCACGGTCGCATCCGCGAAGCTCCTCGCCGAACTGGGCGCGGAGGTTCACCTGTCCGCCAAAGTGGCGTCGATCGAGCCAGTAGGTAACGAGTTCACCATCCGCCTGGCCAACGCCGCCGCCCAGACCGGGGAGAGTAACCCGGGACACAGTGGAC
>DAHUYY010000185.1 GCA_027306845.1 Vulcanimicrobiota bacterium
CCCGGAACGCTCAGCAAAAAGGACGTGCTCGATATTGCGACCTACGTGCAGTCGCTGAAATAACGGAGTTTACCCCGCGGTAGCGAGCGCCGGTTCGGCGCGTAGGTTCCAATAGGTGTCGCGAATCACCGGGCGAAAGCCCGCGCCGATAATCGCCTTCTCGAGATCGCGGCGCGTCGCTTCGTTGGTCGAACCGGCGTCGTGCACGACCTGCTCTTCGAGAATCGTGCCGCCCATGTCATCGCAACCGTAGAGCAGTGCGAGTTGCCCCATCTTCAAGCCCGGGGTCAACCACGAGGCTTGAAGGTGCGGAAAATTATCGAGGAAGAGCCGCGAGATCGCAAGCACGCGCAGATACTCCAGCCCGGTCGCCTCTTTGCCGCGCAGCGGGGTTTTAAACGGAACGTAATACCACGGAATGAACGCGGTAAAGCCATGCGTTTCGTCCTGCAGATCGCGTAGAACGCGCATGTGCTCGATCCGTTCCTCGGGCGTTTCGATCGATCCGAACATCATCGTCGCCGTCGTCGGCATGCCGAGTTGCTGCGCCTCGCGCATCACGCCGATCCATGCCTCGGGAACAACTTTTCGCGCCGAGATGCGTTTGCGCACCCGTTCGACGAGAATCTCGGCACCGGCGCCGGGCAAAGATTTCAACCCGGCGGCCTGCAAGCGCTGCAATACCTCGCGCGTCGAACAGCCCTCGACCTTCGCGATCCCGACGATCTCGGAGACCGAAAGCGAATGAATGTCGACCTCGGGATACTCACGGCGCACGCGTGCGAATAGTTCTTCGAACCATGTAACGCCGAGTTCGGGGTTCACGCCGCCCTGGATCATGATCTGCGTCGCGCCCTGGTCGGCGGCAAATTTCACCCGCTCGAGCACCCGGTCGTGCGACATCGTGTACCCTTCTTTGTGCTGCTCCGGGCGAAAGAACGCGCAGAAGGTACAGTGCACGTTACAGACGTTCGTATAATTGATCGTCGTATCGATGACGTAAGTTACCGTGTCGCCGGGGTGCATCGCGAGCCGGCGCGCGTGCGCCGCCGCGCCAAGATCGTGGAGCGGCGCTTCACGATAGAGGCGGATGCCTTCATCGTAGCTCAAGCGACCGCCGGCGGCGGCACGGTCGAGCAACTCAGTTAGCGAGGGCATCGGTCACCTCCGGTGCGACAATGGGAATCTGCGGAATCGCGCCGATCGCGTGCAGTTCTCGGCAATAAGCGGCCAGCCCGCTGCGCGCGGCTGCGTGGAACGTAAAGTTGAGTTTCTCGTAATAGTCTTCATAGAAGCCCGGCGCGCGCGCGAAGCGTTGTTGCGCGGCGGCGATGACGGTCGGCATATTACGCTTCGACCACGTTAAGGCGTCGGTTAGTGCATCCATGCACGCGCGCACCTCTTCGCGCCGCTCGTCGACGATTTCGCGCCGAGCCGCCCAGACTGCGAACACGGTCTGCTGCCCCGTCCACTCGTGCCAAAGGGTGCCGAGATCGTAGACCTGCGAACGAGGAAACTCTTCGACCGCATCGATTGCCGCATCACCGATCAACAAGGCGGGAAAGCCTAGTCGCGCGCGCTCGATCGGCCTTGCGTCTTCGACGTAGGAGGGCGCGATGCAATAACGACGTTCGAGCAGCACGCGTAACAAGTTTCGGCCGCTTGCAGATTCCTGCGTGACGAAAATTTGCGTATTTTCGAGAAGAGCGGGAGGCGTCTGCGAGACCAACACGACCGAGACGACTTCGTCGCGCGCGCCGATACAGAGATCGGGAAGCAGTGCGAGGCGGTCCGCGTTGCGCGCCCAAGCAAAAGCACTGATCGGAGCGAGATCGAGTTCGCCCGCGAGCAGCATCCGATTCAGGCTCGTGGGCACATCTTCGTGCAGCGTACCCGGATATTTTATGACACGTTCGTCAAACGCGGCAAAGATCGGTAGATCGTTGGTGTATTGAATTCGCCCGCACTTAAGCATCGGGGTTCCAGTCGTGCGCGAAGGTCTGATAGGTCGAGTTACGACGGACCGGCATGTAACCCGCATTCTCGATCAAGCGGCGAAACTCGCGGTCGTCGACGTACTGCCCGGAGCGCGTTCCGGCGGCATGATAGATCATCTCTTCGTCGGTCGATCCGTGCGTGCCGTCCATATCGTCGGCGCCGAACTCCAATGCGACTTGGCAGACGTGGAGGCCCTGAATCATCCAATAGGCCTTGATGTGATCGAAGTTGTCGAGCATCAACCGCGCGACGGCGAACGTCTTAATATCGTCGATGCCGCCGGTCCAGCCGCAATAGCTTAATTCGTTGCCGTCGGGATGGTACGCGAGCGGAATAAACGCATTAAAACCCGGGGAGCGACGTTGCGAATCACGCAAGCGAATCAGGTGGTCGATGCGGTCTTCGATCGATTCGATATGCCCGTAGAGCATCGTTGCGTTGCTCGCGACGCCTTGGCGATGGAGCTCTTCATGCACCTCAAGCCACTGCGCTGCGGTAACTTTATTCGGGCAGATCTTCTTCCGCGTCTCTTCGGCGAAAATCTCGGCCGCGCCGCCGTTGACGTTGTCGAGCCCCGCCTCTTTTAGCTGTGCGACGATTGCGGGATAGCTCAGACGATGGCGCCGCGCCATATAATCGATCTCGGCAGCGGTAAAGAGCGAGAGCTGCACGTGCGGTAGCTCCGCCTTGAAGCGGCGCATCAGCGGCAGCCAGTAGTCCAGCGAGAGCTGACGTGGGTCGTGCCCGCCGACGATATGTAGTTGATTGAAGTTGCGTCCGGTCTCGAGCGCTTTTTCGAATACCTGATCGGGGGTCATCCGAAAGACCCGAGCCTTCTCTTTAAATTCGTCGGCCGCAAACGAACAGAACGTGCACCCGGCGTAGCAAACATTGGTCGAGTTAATATAACGATTGAGGACGTAGTAGACCCGGTCGCCGCTCTTTCGCTGTTTTTGTTCGCGCGCCAGCCGCCCTAGCGTGTGGAGATCGCGCGTCGCATAGAGCGCGAGCCCATCTTCAAACGAAAGCGAATCGCCCGCCGCGATCTTTTCTTCGATCTTTGCCAGCGTAGGGTCGCAGGCCACCGTCGCAACGCTCATTGTCGACGATGCTATGCCCGCCGCGAGGTGGCGCCTACCACCTTTATCGTCTCGACCGCCGCGGCGAGGGCAAAGATCGCCGCCAAACCGACGAAGGTGCCGCCGAGGAGGTCGCTGGGATAGTGCGCCCCAAGCGCGAGGCGCGACCAGAGGATCGCCGGCCAGAGCAGAACGAGCAGGCCGACGACGGCGGCACGAAGCCAGCGCGGAAGCTCGCTGCGTGCGATAAAAAACGCCCATAGGAGATAGAAGCCGCACGAGATCGCCGCATGCGAACTCGGATACGAGAACGAGGTCTCATGATGGATCACCCAGTCGGTGCGGCGAGGACGCTTGAAGAGATGCTGAAGGAGCGCATCGGCTCGCCACGAGAGCAACAGCGAGAGCAGCGAGAACGCGATCCGTCCGCTCCAATTGCGAAAAACAAACGCCGCGACGATAAGCGCTATTCCGAGGGGTGCCAAAACCTCCGGGCGCGCGATCAGCGTGAAATCCCATGCAATATGGGCGTGGATTCCGACGATGGCGCGGGCGAGGGCCATAACCGGCGCGGGTTCGCCGAACTTCATTACGAGCGAACCGAGCACGCACGCCGCCCCGAACGATACGAGCGCGGCGGCGGCATAGAGCGCGGGGCGACTGAAGCGCTGCATCAGTCGAAGAGTCCTTGTTGCGAGCCTTCGCCCTTGCCCATACGTGGGGCGAGCAGTTCGAGATCGCCGAGCGAAAGCCCGATCTTGCGCGGCTTCGTCCCCTCATGCGGGCCGACGACGCCGAAGTCTTCGAGTTGCTTCATCACGCGCACCGCGCGCGGATGGCCGATAGAGAATTGCGCTTGCAACGCCGCA
>DAHUYY010000186.1 GCA_027306845.1 Vulcanimicrobiota bacterium
TATCTCACCACCGGCGGACGGGCCGATGCGGAGGATTTTGCCATGCTCGATCGCTTGGGCTTCGAAGTCCTCGCCTAGCGGCTCGTCGACAACACGCCGAAGATGGATCAACAGCAGACACCATATTTTCAGGTGTTGATCGATTACGTCGATGCAGGCGTAATTCCGTTCCATACGCCCGGGCACAAGCAAGGGCTCGGGATGGATGCAGCCTTCCGCGAATTCGTCGGCGATAACGTTTTGGCGATCGATCTCACGCAGATTCGCGGCCTCGACGATCTGCTTCAACCGACGGAAGCGCTCGTTGCGGCGCAAGAACTCGCCGCCGAAGCATATGGTGCCGACCAGTCGTTCTTCCTGATTAACGGCTCTACCAGCGGCAATCAGTGCATGATGATGGCGGCGCTCAACCCCGGCGAAAAAATTGCGTTACCACGTAACGCACACAAGAGTGCGATGGGCGGCTTGATCATGAGCGGCGCGCAACCGATTTGGATGCAGCCGGAGGTCGACCAGACCCTTCACATGGATCATACCGTTACGCCGGAGACGGTGCGTGCGACGCTCGATGCTCACCCCGACACGCGCGCGGTCTATATCGTTAGTCCAACGTACTATGGAGTCGCGGCGGATCTCGAGGGCATTGCGGCGGTCGCTCACGAGCGCGGAATACCCTTACTCGTCGACGAAGCGTGGGGCCCGCACTTTCACTTTCACCCCGCGCTCCCGCTCTCGGCGATGCAAGCGGGTGCCGACATGTGCATCAACTCAACGCACAAAATGCTCGGTTCGCTCTCGCAAACCGCAATGCTGCACGTGCAGGGAAACCGCATTCGGCTCGATCGTCTGAAGGCGGTCTATAAGCTCTTTCTCTCGACCTCGCCGAACCTCGTGCTCGTTGCTTCGCTCGACGTCGCGCGCCGACAGATGGCGACCGAAGGAAGCGCGTTGCTCTCGCGAACGATCGAGATCGCCAACGACGCGCGCGCACGGCTTAATGAGATCGATAAGGTTTATTGCTTCGGCGAGGAACTTCAGGGGCGTCCGGGCGTCTTCGATCTCGATCCGACGAAGGTTACGGTAACGGTCAAAGACCTCGGTTACACCGGTTACGAAGCCGAAGAGATCTTACGTCGCCGCTACAACGTCCAAGTCGAACTCGCCGATCTCTTTAATATGCTTGCGCTCTTTACCATCGGCACCTCGCAAGAGGCCGCCGATGCGCTCGTTAGCGGCGTCAGCGAGTTGGCGCGCGAGGACCGGCCGCTCGATATTTTCTCTCCCTCGGGCGTTTTGGAGCGGCGACTGAAGAGCTCGAGCTACCTGCTCCCCACGATACCGCCGACGCGGATGCTGCCGCGCGATGCGTTTCTCGCCGAAACTGAGTTTATTCCGTTTCGCAGCAGCAAGGGCCGCATTTGCGCCGAGGTCATCACGCCCTATCCACCCGGCATTCCGGTTATTTCACCGGGAGAAGAGTTGACGACGGAGATTATCGAATACCTATTGTTGGAAAAGCGGGCCGGCACGAAAATGCAAGGCCCGTACGATGACGAGCTGAAGTTTATTCGCGTCGTTCGCTAAAGATCGTTGGAGGATCGAACATGCCTTTTTGCACGCAGTGCGGTTCGGGCGTCAGCGGCGAGCGCTGCACGAATTGCGGAGCCGAGAACCCGCACTTTCGCGATCCGAACGCCGAAACCGAGATAGCTCCGGCGCTGGAATCGGACGTGCCCGTGCAGAACGAACGCCCACGGCCGTGGCCGCTGATGGAGAGTTCGCTCGCCCTTGCTTTACCGCGGCTACGCAAGTATCCGCTGTGGTTCGTCATTCTCGCGGCAATCGATATGCTGGCGATGGCCTACATGCTGCCGATGAATGCAGCGCTTGCGAAGGCCCCGACCTCGCCTGCGGCGATCGGGCATTTCTACGAACAACTCGCGCTGCCGCTGCTGCTGACGCTCGTCGTCTCGTTCGTGATTCGCTTGTTGAGCCTCGGGGAGGCCGCCCGTGCGCGGATGCCGGAGTTCCGCTGGACGCCGCGGATCATCGGTGCCCTCGTGGGCTGGCTGATCCTCGCGTTTCTGGGGCTCTCGTTTGCGCTGGCATTGTCGATGTTTCTCGCACTCATCCCGGCGGGGATAGTCGCTGGGTTTTCGCGCGTGGCGGCAGCGACGACCTCGGCGAGTTTGACCCCGGCGATCATACTCGCGACCGCGTTTGCGATAGTCGTGGTGATGGTTCCGATGATGATGTGGTTGGGCACGAAGATCGCGTTGCTAGAACCCTCCTTCGTGCTTGGCGAACGCTCGAATCCGATCGGCGCATCGTGGAAATTAACCGACGGCTATTTCTGGGAGACCCTCGGTTTCTATCTCCTCTACGTTCTTGTCGCTCTCGGCATCCTGGTGATCTGCTTGGGTATCGGCAAGCTCTTTGCCTCGCTCTCTCCGATCCTCGTGCTGGTCGGCGATCTCATGCAGTTTTTCGGCGCGATGTGGCTGCAATTCGCCGTCGCCGAGGGGATGTTCGCGTGGGCCCTGATGCTCCGGGAAGCGAAAGCCTCAGGGCGGCAGGGGTGAGGATGAGCTGTGGATAACCGGTAAAAAACGTCTTCTGGAGGAAGTGAGGGCTCGCCACTTGGCGCTGAAAGCCGAATCCGTTTCCCCAAACTGGGAACTGACCCAACTCCTCGACATCTTCCCGCTGCCGATCCGGCAATCGCTCGTGCGGCTCCCGCACCTGGAAACGATCATCGAAGTCGTTCTCGATCTAGGCCGCGCCCCTGAGGCGCGCTTCGAGAACGATTTTGTTTATCTCTCCGAGACCCCGGTCTCGCCGGAGGATATCGCTCACGTCTGCTCGCGGATCTCCGGCTTCGGTGCCGATAATCGCGCCGGGATCGAGCAGACATTGCACCGCATCAGCGCCATTCGCAACCGCACCGGAAAGATCGTCGGGCTCACCTGTCGCATCGGGCGAGCGGTCTACGGCACGATCGATATCATCCTCGACGTTCTGCGTAGCGGCAAATCGATCTGCCTGCTCGGTCGCCCCGGTGTCGGAAAAACGACGATGCTGCGCGAGTGCGCGCGCGTTCTTGCTTCCGACCGCAAGCGTGTGGTCATCGTCGATAGTTCGAATGAAATCGCCGGCGATAGCGATATTCCACACCCGGGTATCGGCACGGCGCGCCGCATGCAGGTGCCCGACCCTGCGCTCCAGCACGCCGTGATGATCGAAGCCGTCGAGAACCACATGCCCGAAGTCGTGGTTATCGACGAAATCGGTACGGAGGCCGAGGCGGCCGCCGCGCGCACGATCGCCGAACGCGGCGTCACGCTTATCGCCACTGCGCACGGCCAGACGCTCGAGAACCTGCTGATGAATCCGACGCTCTCGGATCTGCTCGGCGGAATCAGTGCGGTGACGCTCTCCGACGAAGAAGCGCGCCGCCGCGGAACCCGTAAAACCGTGCTCGAACGCAAACAGCCCCCGACGTTCGATATTCTCGTCGAGATTCACGACCGCGATCGCCTCGCCATTCACAAGAGCGTCGCCGATGTCGTCGATGCCACGCTTCGCGGATATCAACCGCAACCGGAGATTCGCCAGCGCGGCGCCTCGGGCGAAGTGGCGATTCTCCAAGAAGCCGAGCCCGAATCGATGCCGCAGGTCGTGGAAAGCATCGATGGGGTTGCTTTCGAACGCGAAGAGGGGCAGCGTCCGCTCTCGATTTTCCCATACGGTGTCTCGCGGAGTAAGATCGAACGCGCGATTCATAACCTTCGCGTCGGCGCCTCGATCGCGAGAACGTGGGATGACGCCGACGTGGTCTTCGCCCTAAAATCGTTGGAACGCAAAGGCCAACCAAAGCTCAAACAGATCGCCGCCGAGAACGTGCCGATCTACGCCATCAAGACCAATACGACGACGCA
>DAHUYY010000187.1 GCA_027306845.1 Vulcanimicrobiota bacterium
TGCAACTGCTGGTCTGGGTCGGCATCGGCATCGCGCTCGGTTCGGGCGGCGGATCGGCAAGCGCCGGAGCGGCGAATGCCAACCCGTTCTCGCTTGCAGGATTGATCGGCAACACGCTCTCGCCGGAGGTCATCCTGGCATTCGGCATCTTCTTTATCCTCGGTTTCTTGCAAATTTCGACGGTCTTCGCCGGGGTCGCCTCGCTGATCAACCGCACGGAGGATCTCGGAAGCATCTCCGGGCCGATGGTCATCCCGACGATCGCGGGGTATTTTATCGCCCTCCTCGCGATCAATGCGCCCGCGCTTCCGGTCGTCACGGTCACGAGCTTCGTGCCATTGCTCTCACCCTTCGTGATGTTCGCGCGGATGGCGGTCTCGCACGTTCCGCTCTGGCAGATCGGCACGTCGATCGCGTTGAACGTGCTCGCGCTCTGGGGCTTTGCCTGGTTTGCCGGTAAGCTCTACCGCGTCGGAATGATGCTCTACGGACGCCCGCCGAAGATCGCCCAGGTTTGGGAGATCTTGCGTTCGCCGTCGTAGCAGCGTCGCACGCGTGACCGGCGCGGTTCGGGGCGGCATTTCCCTCGCGGGCGAAAACCCGGTATAGTAGGGAGCGCTATGCCCCGTACCGTCGAGCCGCTACAGATCGGCTCCCATGCTATCTGGCCGCCCATCGTCCTCGCGCCCATGTCGGGGGTGACGAATAGGACGATGCGCGCGCTCTACAAGCCGTTCGGCCTGGGGCTCACCGTTACGGAGTTTGTCTCCTCGAACGCGTTGAAATTCGGCAGCAAGCGCACGATGGAGATGATCGACCAAGCCGGCATCGAGAAGCCCGTCTCCACGCAACTCTGGGGCGACGACCCGGCGACGATGGCGGCGGCGGCGCGGGTGGTGGTGGAATGCGGTGCCGATATCGTCGATATCAATTTCGGTTGCCCCGCGCCGAAGGTGACGAAGACCAATGGCGGCTCGGCCTGCCTGCGCGATCCGCAGCGTTGCGAGGAGATCGTGCGCGCGGTCGTCGGTGCCGTCGAGGTTCCGGTCACCGTCAAGATGCGCTTGGGTTGGAGCGAGAGCGATCTCGTCTATATCGATGTCGCGCGACGCGCCGAAGCGGTCGGTGCCAAAGCGATCACGCTGCACGCGCGAACCGCGCGACAATTCTATCGCGGAAGCGCCGATTGGGCGCATATCGCGCGTTTGAAAGAAGCGTTGACGATTCCCGTCATCGGAAACGGCGATCTCGCCGACGCGCAGGTTGCGATGCAACGCATGCGCGAGAGCGGCGTCGATGCGGTAATGTTGGGGCGCGCGACGCTCGGAAACCCCTGGCTTATCTCGCAAGTGCGCGATGCGATGGAGGGGCGCACTCCCGCAGCGACCCCCGGTGCGGCCGACCGATTGCGTTTTTGCATCGAGCATTATCGCGCGATGCTCGCCGATCTCGGCGAACGGCGCGCCGTTCCGCAGATGCGCAAACATGTCGCGCTCTATCTCAAGGGCATTCCCGGCGCTGCACAGTTGCGCGAACGCATCATGCGTATCGATAGCAGCGATGAGGCGATCGCTACGATCGAAGCGCGCATCGAGAGCCTCGAAGCCGAGCCGGTAGCGGCGTAACCATGATCGAAAATCGCGACGATCTCTATGGCGCGCCGACGCCCGGGGCGCTCGCCGACGAAGTTTTTGAAAATTATCGCCGATACGTCAACCCGCCGCTCGCGCGCGTGATGAAGCTCTCCGGTTCGCCGATCGAAGTGCGCGCCGAAGGTTCGACGATCTGGGATCAAAACGGGAAAGCCTATCTCGATTTCGCCGGCGGGTACGGCGTCTTCACGTTGGGGCATCGCCACCCGCGCGTGCTCGCTGCCGTACGCGAACAACTCGATCGCTTCGCGCTCTCGGGCAAAACGATGTTTAACGTGCTGCTGGGGCGCGCCTCGAAACGGCTCGCCGAACTGAGCCCCGGCGATTTAGAGATTTCATTCTGGTGCAACAGCGGCACCGAGGCGGTCGAAGGCGCACTCAAACTCGCGCGCGTGGCGACCGGGCGGAAAAAAATCGTCGCCACGCACGACGCCTATCACGGCAAAACGATCGGCGCGCTCAGCGCGAGCGGTCGCGAGGCTTTTCAGACGCCGTTTCGCCCGCTGCTCGCCGATGTCGCGCACGTTGCCTTCGGGGATGCCGAGGTACTCGATGCCGCGCTCGTCGATGCGGCGGCCTTTATCGTCGAGCCCGTTCAAGGCGAGGGCGGCGTCATCGTACCCCCCGAGGGTTATCTCAAACGCGCGTGGGCGATCTGCAAAGAGCACGATGTGCTTTTCCTCGGCGACGAAATTCAAACGGGTTTCGGACGGACCGGCGCGCTGATGTGTCTCGACCATGACGGCATCAAACCCGATATCCTCATCGTCGGGAAAGCTTTAGGCGGCGGCCTTTACCCCGTCTCTGCCATCCTCGCCGATCGATCGTTGATGTCGCTCTTTCAGCCCGGCGACCACGGCAGCACCTTCGGCGGAAACCCTCTGGGTAGCGCCGTTGCGATCGCCGCTCTCGACGTGCTCGTTGAAGAGCGGCTCTCCGAACGCGCGCGTTACGCCGGCGCAAAATTGATGCAAGGTTTGCGGGCATTGCAGTCGCCCTCGATCCGCGACGTGCGTGGGCGCGGCCTCCTCGTGGGCGTCGAGCTCGACCGCCCAGCACGACAGCTCGCTTATGCCTTGCTCGAACGCGGCATCGCCGCGAAAGATACGCACGAACGCGTTCTGCGCATCGCACCGCCGCTCGTTATTACCGATAGCGAGATCGATCTCTTCCTCGAGCGGCTCGAAGATGCGCTCGTCGCCTTCGACGCTACAACGTGAACGCCGACCGCGAGGGATTTCGCTGGGACGTACCGCAGCGCTTCTCTTTCGCGCGCGACGTCATCGACGAACTCGCGCGAAGCGATCGTCGGGCGCTCGTCTTCCTCGATAACGACCGCAGCAAGCATACCTACACGTTCGCAGAGATCGCCGTCGCCTCGCAACGCTATGCGCGCGTTCTCGCCGAGGATGGTATCGGCCGCGGCGACCGCGTTCTCGTCGCGCTCCCCAAACGCCCGGCCTGGATTTTAACGATGCTCGCACTCGACCGTATCGGCGCGGTCGCAATTCCCTGTGCCGAGCAACTTCGCGCGAAGGATCTTCTCTATCGCGCCAATCATGCCGCCGTACGCGCAATCGTTGCTTGCACGAGCAACCTCGGTGAGTTCGATGAGATTCGCTCCGATGCCGTTACCTGCGATCGTTACTACATCAGTGAAGCCGAGGCACCCGGTTGGGAACGGCTCGATACACGCGCACAAGCGGCGACACCGTTTCGCGGAATCGATGCCGAGAGCGAAGACTGGAGTTACATCATCTATACCAGCGGGACGACGAAAGATCCCAAAGGGGTCATTCACGACCGCGCGTACACCTTCGCCAAGCGCATGCAGGCGCGTTTTTGGCTCGATTGCACCCCCGAGGATTTAGTCTGGAGCACCGCCGCTACCGGTTGGGCAAAATCGCTCTGGAACGTGTTGCTCGGGCCGTGGTCGTGCGGTAGCGCGATCGTCATGCACGACGGCGGCTTCGACCCCGCAGAGCGGCTCGATCTGCTCCGCGATCTGGGCGTTACCGTGCTCTGCCAGGCGCCGACGGAATACCGGCTCGAAGCGAAACGCGACGATCTCGGAACGCGCTGGAAACTGCCGCTGTTGCGCCATTGCGTCAGTGCGGGAGAACCCTTAAACCCCGAAGTCATCGAACGCTGGAAAGCGGCCTTCGGTCTGACGATTTACGACGGATACGGGCAGACCGAGAACTCGCTATTAATCGCCAACCTCCCGGGCGATGAGGTTCGCATCGGCGCGATGGGCCGCTTTCCAGCGTTCGATGAC
>DAHUYY010000188.1 GCA_027306845.1 Vulcanimicrobiota bacterium
GCCAATCGACGGGTCCGATTCCGCGAGAATCACCAAATGGTCGAGCCACGCTTCGCGCACCTCGGTATCGTTGTTGAGAAAGCAGATGTAGCGGCCGCGCGCGAGCGCCGCGCCGCGGTTGCACGAGCGCACGAATCCCTGATTGCTTGCGTTGCGAACGTAGTCGATTCCCGGCACCTCCGACAAAACACCGGGCGTGCGATCCGTCGAAGCGTCGTCCACAACGACGATCTGTACCGGCAGCGAGGCCGGCCACATATCGATAATGGATTGCAGGCAGCGCACGGTCACATCGCAATGGTTGTAAGCCGGAATTACCACCGAAACCATCGGCTCGCCATCGGCCACCGTCGGCCGGTCCGACCACGACCGTATCAATTGCCGCTCTTCGGACGTGCGGGCGCCTGCATACGGTTGCTCCACAGGGGCGTTCAGGCCGATCGCAATCCCGGGCGACCAAACCGCGAAACGGTCCTTGCGGCCCCAGCCCAGCACCGCCTTGAGCGAAAACCACAACATCCGCAGGGCATGAAAGCGGCTGCGGGTGATGGTTTCATAATCGCTCCGCAGCCGCGCCAAGCGCCGCTGTTCGTCGATCAAATGCTTAGACGCGGACTCGATTTGGCCGGAATCCAATGGAATTGCCTACTTTGGGTGCAGGGTTACGATGAGCTCCCCTTTGAAACAGACGTAGAGCATCCTTCTTTGCGAGCGTTTCCGTCGTTCGCAGCCAACCCCGGAGGCCCCGTGCATATCGAAACCACCGACCGATGGAAGGACTATCCCAAGCAAGCCGAGTTTGCGGAGGGCCCGCCCGACCCGAACTCAAGCTTGGCGATCCTGCTCGATGCGGTGGGCGAGCGCAAGCGCGTGCTGGATGTTGGGTGCGCAACCGGGTACCTGGCCAGGGTGCTGCAAAGCCGCCAATGCGATACGGTCGGCATCGATATCAATCCAAAGGCCGCCGAGGAGGCCCGCAAGTACTGCTCGCGAGTCGTGGTCACGGATCTCGACAATGCCTCGATCGCCGAGGCAGTCGGGTCCGACACGTTTGATATTATCGTCTTCGCCGATGTCCTGGAACACCTGCGCAACCCTCTGCGCGTGCTCGACGAAGCACGCGCCCTGCTGCGCGAGGGCGGCTTCGCGCTGATCTCGTTGCCGAACGTGGCACATGGCGCCGTGCGGCTTGCGCTGCTACAGGGGAACTTCGATTACCAGGAATTAGGTCTGCTCGACGATTCGCACCTGCGTTTCTTCACCAAGCGATCGGCTGAGGAACTCTTTCTCGAAGCCGGCTACCGCCTCGAAGAGGTCGGGCGGACGATCCTGCCGCTTTTCAGTGAGAGCGACCTGGTGCCCAGCGTTCGCGAAAGCGATTTCTCGCCAGATGCCGTGGAGGCGATTCGGCGCGACCCCGACTGCGATACGCTGCAGTTCATCCTGCGCGCATACCCGCTCAACAACGAAGCGCGGTTTCGCACCCTGGCAAAACGCTTCTTAGCGGCGAATACCGAGTTGGCCAACACCCGCGCGCGTTCCGAGCGCGAACGGGAACAGCTCGCGCAGGCTTCGTCCCAACTCGCGCAGCGCGAGGCCGAACTTGCCCAAACACGCGAGTTTTTGGCGGGCGCAAATGCCGAAATGCTGCGCTCGCAAACCGCCTATCAGGCACTCGCGGCGGACGCTCGCGAGGTGGAGGGGTTGCGCCAGCGCGCCCAAGATGCTGAGGCGCTCCAGGCCTCAGCGGCAAGCGCAACGGAACGTGCCCACGGCTTCGAAATCGAACTCGTCCGCGCACAAGAGCGGCTGGCAATCCAAATCGTACGCGCGGCAGAGCTCGAGGAGCGCGTCACCGACCTAACGCGCTCGCTCGGCGTTCTACAACAAGAGCAACACCGTCTCGAGGCCGAAAGCAAAGCAAAGGACGACCGCGCTCGCGATCTCCTGGAAGCAGTCTCTAGACTCGAAGACGCGGCGCAGGCTTCCATATCGCCGCTCGAGCTCCGCGATGCCAACACCGCTCGCGATACGGCGCTCGCGCATGCGGCCGCCCTAGAGGCGCGCGTGAGCGAGCTGACATATACCCTCGAAGCTCTCCGTCAGGAACGGGACGGGCTCGCAGCCGAGAATAAGACCGCCGGTGCGGCCGCGCAGCGGCGCCTTCAGGAACTGCTGGCTACGATTGAAACGCTGCAGTTGGAACTTGCGGAGAACGAAAGCCTCTTCACATTGCAAGATGCCGAAGTCGCGGCGGCTCGTGCGCAAGGGAAGGAAGCCGAGCAAGCACTCGCGACATTACAGCAGCAGGTAGCCATGCTGGAACAAGATCTCGCGCGTTCGGGCGCGTTGCTATCGGCAGCGCACGCCGAGCGCGGCGTACTGCATGCGAAGTTCGACGAAGCCGAACGCGAACTCCTCGATCGCGATGCACGCATTCACACGTTGGAACGCGATGCCGAATCGCTCCACGCCGCCCAGACCGAGTCGCGCAAGACCATAGAAGATCTCTACGCGCAGTGGGAGAGTCTCGAGGCAGCGGCCGGCGACTATCGAGCACAAATCGAAGTATTGCAGCGCGATGTCGAACACGCGCAAGGCGCCTCCTCGATGCGCGAACATCGCAGCGCGTCGCTGGACGCCCGCATCCAGCAGTTCGAGCAGAGCGCTGCGAGCGACAAGGAATCCCTCCAGCAACTCAGCAGCTCGATCGTGCAGCTCAAGTCCCTCACTCAGGAGCTAGAATACGAAAAAGCTGGGCTGGCGGTCCAAATTGAACGCGAACAAGAAGCCCGCGCTTGCGAGCGCGGTCAGTTGCAGTCAGAGGTAAAAGCGGCTGAATCCCGGTGTAGCGCCCTAGAGACGCGCGCAGCAGAGCTTGAGGCCGTGCTGCTGGAAAACACTGAATCCTTGGCCTCGCGTCTGCGGGCCGAATCGGCCCAGCTCGCTACCCTTATCGATTTGATTCAATCCGGATCGTTTTGGTCGCTCAAGCGATTCCTCGGGCGAGTGGGGCGTATTTTCGGGCGGCGCGTCTCCTAACCGAATCCAACCCCTGCGTCGCTCTGCGAATAGGCTTGCACCACTTCTTGGGGCGCTCCGAACATCTTGACGCGTCCGCGGTCGAGCCACAGGACCACGTCGCACCACCGCTCGATGATCCCGGTGTTGTGCGAAACCAGCACGATCGTCTTGCCGCGATCTTTGAAGTCCTCAATGCACATCAGGCATTTCTGTGCAAAAAGCTCGTCGCCGACAGCCAACACTTCATCAAGCAGCAAGATATCCGGATCCACGCAGACGGCAACCGCAAACGCCAAACGCATGAGCATGCCCGACGAATACGTGCGCACCGGCGCATCCATAAAGCTTCCCAATTCCGAGAACTCGATGATCGCGTCCATTTTCGCTTCGGCTTGCTTGGGCGTAAAACCCAATACCAATAGCTCGACGCGCGCGTTTTCGCGGCCGGTAAGATCGGGGTGAAAACCGGCTCCCAGCGCGAGCAGTGGGGCAAGCGCCCCATCGATCGCTATCGTTCCGGCGTCGGGTGGAAAAACGCCGGCCAGCAGCCGCATTAAGGTTGTTTTGCCGGAGCCGTTGCGGCCGATGATGCCGAGCATTTGCCCGTGCTCGATCTCGAAATCGATGCTGCCCAGCGCCTCGACGATGCGTAGCCGATGGTCTTCGGCCGTGAATAGCCGCTTCACCAAGGCATCTTTGAGCGTCGCTCGCCCCAGCGACCGATAGCGAAACGATTTGGCGACGCCTATGACGCTTATCGCGTTGGTCATAAGTACTCGCCGAACGAATCTTTATAGTGATTGAATACCATTTGCGCGATCCCGAAGAGCACGAGCGCCGTAAGCGCCAGATAGATCAGAT
>DAHUYY010000189.1 GCA_027306845.1 Vulcanimicrobiota bacterium
ATAACCGTCGGCGCGCCTTCGTTGAGCAGTTCAAGGCCGAAGCCGTGCTTCTGTAGCACGTCCGAGATGAACGCAAAGCCGAAGGTCGCGTGGCTATCGGTTGGCGGAAGTAATGCGCTGAGAAGCTGGCGATGAAATGCCTGTCGAATCTCCCGCGCAAAGCGTCGCGCGGTCTTGGCATCGGTTTGCATGTACGCTTCGATGCGGGCTTGCCAGCCCTCCGCGAAGACGCGAAGGCCGCTAAGCAGGCCAATCGTTGAGCGAATCCATTGGTCGATCGAGAGAGGCTCCCCGTCGAGCAGGCCGCAGAGCAGCGCCGTTTCGGTGAGATAAGGCTCAATCGCGGGATAGCCTGCGACCTCTGCGATCGCGTGATTGATACGCATTAAAACGTCTCTCGTCGGTCGGCGTTCGCCGCTAAGGCACATACTCAAGTATGCCGGAGAGATTGGCTGTGCTCCATCGCCCTTTGTTGCCCTTACGACGGAGGCCATCTTACACTTAGCGGCAGCGAGAATCGCTCTCGCGTCGCGACCCCACACGGTTGCCTTAGTTAGCTCTGTGAACATCTCGTGGTTTACTTTCACACGCCGCCGGAGATATCCTCTTGCGCATGGCCAAGAAACCGCAGGAGGCCGCCCTGCTCGACTACGACGCGGCCCAAGCCTACCTCGGCGACCTATCGCGCTCCACGATTAAAACGCTCGTCGGTCGCGGCGAATTTCGCCCTGTCCGCATCGGACGGCGCACGCTCTTCTCGCGCGCCACGCTCGACGCGTTCATCGCTCGCCAAAGCGAGGCGAGCGAATAAGATGACGCGCCGAGGTTTTATCGTGGCACACGCGTCGGCATGAAAAAAGCTCCCCATCGCGGGAGCGATGAAGAGCCTTTCCTGCAAGACTCGTCTTCGTGCCCAACTGCGCGTACACCCTCCCACCCGGTACGTCGTGAGCCGTGCGTTACTGCGTTTTGTTCTGGGGCGGAACGATGACCGGCGCTGAGATTGCGGCCGAACAGTTCGCCGCCTTTCGCAAGCTTGCCGCGCCCGACGGTCGCATTTTGCGCGGCCGTACGCAGGACGACGCGGGCAGCTACGGCGGCGAAACCTTCGAGATGAGCGACGAGATGCTCCGCGCACACTTCGCGGGCGATAGGACGCTCGGGTTCTGTTGCGCGGCGAACGGCAAGGCGCGTTACCTTGCGTTCGACATAGATGCCGGTTTCACCGATGCCTTGCCGAGCATCCGGTGCGAGCTCGTTCGCCGCAAACTCGACAACGCGACGCTCGTTACCGGCGGCTCCGACGGCTCCGATGGTGGCCGCGGTAAGGTTGTCGTCTTTTTCAAGCAACCCCATCCGGTTGCGACGCTGCAGAAGCTTGCGCGTTGCATCTTCAGCGAAGCGATGCCCTCGCCTGGGGGGCAAACCGAAGCCGGGCATACCGTAGACTTCTACCCGCTCGGCGGCGAGGGTGGCTTGCTCCGAATCGGCGGCCGCAATCGCAACCCATCACGCAATGCGACGAGGTGCGATGCGATCGTCAACCTCGACGGAGAGCCTTTGAGCTTTTCGGCGATCGAACCGGAAGCGCGCATCTGGCCGCGTGCTGGCGAGCATCTACCCGTCGAGCCGCGCCTCACCAAATGGGCGAAGGGATTGGTGCAGCGCGGATACCAAACGCGCCCCCGCGGCGACGTGCTCTACCAGCGCGACTTCCCGCGCCTTGCGAAGGAGTATCTTCACGTCTACGGCGCGGAAGGCGAAGCGCAGTTCATAGCAGCGACCGAAGCGATTTGGGCGCGCTCTCCGGCGATGCAGGCTCGATCGGTTAACCATCCTCGCCAGGACCCCCGAAAGAACTTCGAGCGCGGGCGCGCCAACGCGTGGCAGAACGCCAGGAAACATTACAACGTCTCCTCCCCCGTAGGGGATGTAATGTTTCCTTTCGCCAGAGAGGACAACTCAGAGCGTTGTAGTGTTTCCTCTCGCATGTTCGAGGGGGTCAAGGCGTTGTATTGTTTCCTGACAGAGAAGGTGAGGGCACGACAACTCAGCCCGGATGCGTTCGGGGCAAGCGTCCGAGACGCAGCACCTTACCTGGGATTGTCTCCCTCCGGCGCGTGGAAGCGCGTCAATGCCGCCGAGAAGATTGGCGCGATCGTCGTTCACGATCGAGGAACGAAAGGACCACACGGCTGGCCGATGATTCTCGGGCTGGTGCGGGGCGACGATACCCCAGCCAACGTGCGTGAGCGCGGAAGCACACGCCCCATCGTGCGCAAGCGGGTCGAGGCGCGCGCAAAGCGTCAAGCAGCCCGTTCGGAGACAGAGCCGGAGCCCCAGGCGGAGAAGCGCGTGCGCGAACGCGTCGCGGCAGCGATCGTGCGGCCTAACCGTCGCCGCGCCCCGAGAAGCTCGGCATCTCCAGCCGTCGCGACGCAGGCTCTGGGAAAGCCTCAAAACAAGTCGTGCAATTCGGCGATCGTCAGCCCAGCCGCTTCGAGAATCGCGTGAAGCGTTCCGAGCGGCACGTCGCGACCGGCGTGCATCGGCACGTTCACGAATCGCTCTCCCCGGCGAAGGATGACGTGCGAGCCGCTCTGGCGCAGCACGACGAAGCCTGCGCGGCCGAGCGCCCGCAGCAACGCCTGCGGACGAATGTGCGGGAGTTTGGGACTCACCGAGCTTTGCTAGCCATGGCGCGAAGGGCCGGAGACGTGTGCGCCGGTCGCCTACGCTGCTACGACGACCGCTTCGAGCCGCGCGTCGCCCGCATCCTGTTTGGGAATGTCCATTCCAGCATCGCGACGGTATTCGATCGAGAGCCCAATCGCATCGCGCGCCATCTCCAGCGCATCCTCGACGCTCTCCCCGAACGTGTGAATCTCTGGGAAGGCCGGAACGATGACCCGAAAGACATCCTCATCCGGTTCGAGGAGGACGGCATAACGCAGAGCGGCCATGCCTCCTCGCTTCGCCTCGCCTGCCCCATGGTCCCCGTCGAACGCTCGTCGCCGCACAAACCCCGGCCCCGCCGCAATGCGCGCCAGGCGCGCCGAGGTCCGCTCTCCGGGCGAAGTCGTGGCGCGCGGTCGGGCATAGCCACATTCCCGGCCTTCCCAGAGCCCTGGCAGCGCGTTTAGAATCAGCGCATGAAGAAAGACTCGAAGCGCCCGCCAACGCGCGGCACACGCCACGGAAACGGCGCAGGTGCATGGGGGCCCGCGAACGGCATGGGCTGGGGCCGTCTCGTGCCAGCGAGCGGTATGCCCAAGACCCGCGAGCAGCGCGAGGCGATCACAGCCGAGATGCTCGCGCTCTACGCCGCGTTCGCGCGCGACGAAAGCCAAACGGCGCTGGTCCGCATGCAAGCCGCCAAGCATCTCGTCGAATACCTCGACGCGCACCGGAGCTTCGACCTCAAGGACCTCGGATTCTAAAGCCCGCGTATTTAAGCTTTTGCGGTGCGCTAAAATACGCGCGCGCGCGGCCGGCTCTGTACGCCCAAATTTAGCTGGCCATTTGCTGGCCATCGCAGACAACTTTCGGCAACCACCAAAAACCATCATCACGCGGAAAGCCTTGGTGTCATTGGGTTTGGCGACCATCGGCGACCAGCAAAAACCACGCTAAGACGCATTCGAATCCCGCTGGGGCTACCATCAAAAGCTCGGTTTCATGCGGATTCGCGGCGGTTTCATTCGCTCCGGCTCCGGTCCTACCACGCCGCCCACGCCAGCCGCTCGTCGATAACCGGAGCGCGGCAGCACCAGTCCGCATACGCTTCGCCCGAACACGCGGTGGGAGCCCAACGTCTACACCAAGGGTAGCGGCAGTTGCACCTTCGCCGCCTCGATCTTCTACCG
>DAHUYY010000018.1:0-12691 GCA_027306845.1 Vulcanimicrobiota bacterium
CGAACGCTTCGTTCGCGCCGCGGTCGTGAAGCATACGGTTCCGTGCGGCGTCGCGCAGCGATCGACCGTAGGGAAAGCGGTGCGCGATGCAATCGCCGCCGATTCGGTCTCGGCGTACGGCGGCGTTGTGGCGACCGATGCGCGGCTCGATGCCGCAGCGGCGCGTGCGCTCGCCGAAGTCTTTCTCGAAATCGTCGCCGCCCCCGAGTACGACGACGAAGCGCTCGAGATTCTCAAGAAAAAGAAAAACCTTCGCATCATGCGCTTTGCGCCGACGCTACCCGACGAACTCGCCGCGGAGCTGCGCGTGCGTTCTGCGCTCGGCGGCGTCCTCGCCGAAGAGAACGATCCCGCCGCCGAACCGGAACGGTGGAGCGTGGTTAGTAAGCGCGCCCCCGACGATCGGGAGTGGCACGACCTCGCCTTCGCCTGGGATATCGTGCGACACGTGAAGAGTAACGGCATCGTCATCGTCAAGGGCGGCACGACGCGCGGCATCTGCGCGGGGCAGACCAACCGTGTGAGCGCCGTGAAGATCGCCGCCCATCGCGCCGGGGAGCTCGCTGTCGGCGGCTCCTGTGCAAGCGACGGATTCTTCCCGTTCGCCGACGGGCTTGAAGCCGCAATCGCCGCGGGCGTAACGGCGGTCATCGCACCGGGGGGCAGCGTTCGCGACGCGGAGGTTATCGCTGCGGCAGACCGCGCCGGCATCGCGCTCGTATTCTCCAGCTACCGATATTTCTTGCACTAACCGGCGCGCTCGTCGCCACCCCGAGTAGATTGCCGTGTCACCCCGAGTAGATTGCCGTGTCACCCCGAGTAGATTGCGAAGCAATCGTATCGAGGGGCGTATCGAGGGGCGGCGCTATTTTTTAAAAATCTCTTCGTAGTGGCGTTCGAGATTTTCGGTGCTCGGAAGCGCGTGCGCCGCGAGCGGCGCTCGTACTTCGCGTTCGTTCATCTCGTAATATATTTTCCCGTTGCTGAAATCTTCGCGTAGACGTGGACTTACGACGAAGCGACGATCCGGGCGAATCGAGACGTACCCCTTGTCGAAGAGCCGGTGGATATCGGAACGCAATGCGATGCCGTTTGAAAGCTCGTGCCGGACGCGCTCCGCAAACGGCACGATATGCGCGGCATCGAGAACGGGGATCGTCCGCTCCCCCGAAACTGCGCAGCGCCGCTCGTACGCGTCGAGCACGAGCGCGCGAAACGTCCCTTGCCCCTGTCGCGGTAGATAGAGGGCGCTCTTTTTCGCACGCCCTCCGAACGGAGCGCGCGCCTCGGGGCTCACCGCCGGCGGCGGCAATGCGGCTCCGAGCCGCGCGCAGACTTGCTCCCACACACGCGCCCCTTCGCCGGAGTTCATGTCGTAATACATTCCCGACTGAATATGCGAATTCCAATCGCGCGGCGGCTCGATCCACGCCGAACGTTCGAAAAACGTCGGCTCGTCGAGAAAGATACAACCGATTTCGTAGCTTTCATCGACAGCGCGATGCGTGTACCCAGCGGTGAGATTCAGAAGTCGATCGATCGTCGCCACTCCGTTTTTTTCGCCGAAAAACTCCCAAGCGTCGCGAATGCTGTAGCGCGCGGAGCGCTCGAAGAACCCCACCCCAACGAGAGCCTGCAGCGGCGCCTTTAACTTGAACAAGAAGGGCGCGCCGGGGCGCGCGTTGAGCGAGCCTCCACCGGGTTTCCAGAAATTCACTTCGTCGAGAGCGGGACGGCGCGAAAGAAACTCAAACCAGTCTTGGTCGGTTAGACCGATATAGAGGTCGCGTTGTGCCGGAGGGCTCTCCACGCCGGTTACGTACGGGGCCCTCGCCGGAAACCATTCTAAGCGACCGTTGGGAGAAAATAGCGATGCCTCGATTCCTCCACACCTCCATATTCGTCAACGATATGAACGAATCGATTGCGTTTTATACCGAACAACTCGGCATGAAGCTGCTCGACGGACCATTCCATTACCCCGGAAATGCCGATATGGCGTTTGTCGGGAACGATTGGAATGCGTATATCGAATTGGTCTTCGATCTCGAAGATCATCCACCGTATCAACTCGGCAATCGCTACGAGCACCTCGCGCTCGAAGTTGAAGGGGAGCTTGCCCCATACGTTGCAAGGCTTCGCGAGCGCGGCGTCAAGGTGCTCAAAGACGTCTACAAGTCGCCCGGCGGAACGCGCGCGATTGCTTTCGTCGAAGACCCGAACGGGATTCCGATCGAGCTGCTCGAGCCGCGGCGCGCCAAGACGCTCGGGTAGCGCGCCGCCGAGCGCCCAGGCATGAATCGGAGCGGCTCGTTGCGAAACCGCCCACCCGATGCCCAGCCCGATCCTCGCTCCCCGCGGCACCTACGATCTGTTGCCGCCGGCCTCAACGCTTCGCGCCGGCCTCGAAGCGCGAATGCGCGATGTTGCGACGAGCTTTGGCTACGGCGAGATTCGCACGCCGATCTTCGAGGCGACCGAACTCTTCGAACGTGGCGTCGGCGAGGGCACCGATATCGTCGAGAAAGAGATGTATACGTTCGTCGATAAGGGCGAACGTCGTATGACGTTACGGCCCGAGTTTACCGCACCCGTCGTGCGCGCCGCCCTCGAGCACAAACTCTTTGCCGCCGGCCCGCAGCGCTTTTTCTACCTCGGGCCGATCTTCCGTTACGAGCGCCCGCAGAAGGGCCGCTATCGACAGCCGCATCAAGTCGGTGTGGAATGCTACGGTTATTCCGAACCCGAAGCCGAGGTGGAAGTCATCGCGCTTGCGTGGCAGCTCGTACGCTCGCATAAAATAGCCGATGCGCGTTTACAACTTAATAGTATCGGTGACGCAGCGTGCCGCGATCGTTATCGCGAAGCGTTGCTTTCGTTTTTGCGTCCGTTGGCGCCGACGCTCTCCGAAGATTCGCAACGTCGCTTAGAGCGCAATCCTCTGCGCGTCCTCGACAGTAAAGATCCGCGCGACGGCGAGGCGGTGAAGAACGCGCCGCGCATGCTCGAACATCTTTGCGATCCGTGCCGCGAGCACTTCGGTGCGGTGCGCGCTCTCCTCGACGCGCTGGCAATTCCCTACGATGTGAATCCGCAGATCGTCCGCGGACTGGACTACTACACGCGCACTGTCTTCGAGATCGTCTCGAATTCCTTGGGTGCGCAGAGCACGGTCTGCGGCGGCGGGCGCTACGACAACCTCGTCGCGTCGCTCGGTGGCCCCAGCGTGCCGGCGGTCGGGTTTGCGATGGGAATCGAACGCTTCGAGATGATCCTCTCGGCGGCGGGCGCCGCGCCCGAGGCGATGCGCCGCGGCGTTCAGGCAATCGCCCTCGGCGTTCAGGCGCGAGCGCGGCTTCTGCCGATCGCGCTTCGCCTGCGAGAACGGGGGACGGCAGTCTTTATGGACTTCGCCGACCGAAAAATCCCGGCCCAGTTTAAGCTTGCCGAGCGCAACGCCGCGCGCGCGGGGCTCATCCTCGGAAGCGACGAACTGGAAAAGGGAGAGCTGGTGGTGCGCGATCTCGTGGAGCGCAGCGAAGTGCGCGTCGCAATCGACGACATCGAGGGAATTACAACCGCTCTGCAACGAATGGGAGTGTAATGGAGCAAGATTTCGAAGCGATAGAACGGCTTATCGCGGTGATGGAGCAACACGATCTCGACCGCATGAAAGTGCGTGTCGGAGAGACGCTCTACGAACTCGTCCGTCGCGAGGCAGCCGCGCCGGTGGTGACGCAGATCGGCCACGTACCGGCACCGGTGATGGAGGGTTCCGGGCCCGCGCCGGTCGCCGGACCGCCCAAGAACGTTAAGCGCGTGAGCGCGCCGCTGACCGGGGTTTTTTATCGCTCGTCCTCCCCCGATTCCGCCGCATTCGTGAACGAAGGGCAGCGCGTGGAGCTCGGCGACGTCCTCTGCATTCTCGAAGCGATGAAATTGTTTAACGAAATTCAAAGCGAGTTCGCCGGAACAATCGTCCGCATTATCCCGCAAAACGGCGAGCTGGTTTCGCAGGGCGAGGATCTCTTTTGGATCGAGCCGTGAGCGAGCTTCCCGCGACGCACGGCCGACGCGATTATTCCGAACTGATCGCCGAACGACAAGGCTTGCTCGATTCGCCGCATTATCGCGCTCAAGTCGAAGCGATTGCCGAGGCGATGGTCGTTGCGTTGCGGGCCGGCAACAAAATATTATGGTGCGGGAATGGCGGCAGCGCCGCCGAGGCGCAGCATATGGCCGCCGAACTCTCGGGGCGCTTTCTGCGCGAACGCCCCGGTTACTATAGCGAAGCGCTCTCCGTAAATTCGTCGACGCTCACGTGTATCGGAAACGACTACGGATACGACGTCGTTTTCTCGCGCCAGGTCGAAGCGTTCGCTCGGCCGGGCGACGTTGTAATCGGCATGACGACCAGCGGAAGTTCGCGGAATATCGTTCTCGCTTTGGAAGCGGCGAAGCGCAAAGGCGCCGTCGCGATCGCCTTTACCGGAAACGGCGGCGGCGAGAGCGCACGCGTCGCCGATCTCGCGCTTGTCGGCCCCGACGGGTATGCCGCACTCGTGCAAGAGGTGCACCAGGTGATGGCGCACATTCTCTGCGACCTTGTAGAGCAACGAATGATGTTCGGTGACGCACCGTGAGCGCGTCGCTCGCCGTGCCCGATGCGCGCACTCTTTTTGATAAAATGGCGGGGAAACGCATTCTCGTCGTCGGCGATCTTATGCTCGACGAATGGATTTGGGGGCGCGTCGAACGGATATCCCCGGAGGCGCCGGTGCCGGTGGTCGCGGTCCACAACCATTCATTCACCCTTGGCGGAGCGGGGAATGTCGCGCACAATCTTCGCGTCCTCGGCGCGGAGGTTTCGTGTATCGGCGTGGTCGGCGACGACGCCTTCGGCAATGAAGTTCGTGCGATGCTTCGAACGCAGAACATCGATGCCGACGGCGTCATTTCGGTCGACGACCGCCCCACAACGCGGAAGACACGCGTCGTCGCGCAGCATCAACAAGTCGTGCGGGCGGATTGGGAGTCGGTCGAACCGCTGCGCCCGGCCGACGCCGCACGCATTGCTGCAATCGTTGCCGATGCGGCGAAGCGTGCCGATGCGGTTATCGTGAGCGACTATGCAAAAGGCTTGCTCTCGCGAGAGATTGTCGAAGCCGCAAACCTCTGTCCGCTCGTTCTCGGGGATCCGAAACCTCAGCATGCGGCGCTTTTTTCCGGAGTGACCTGCGTCGCTCCGAACCTGAGCGAAGCTGCGGCGGCATCGGGGGTTGCGATTCGAGATGAAGCTTCGTTGGAGCGCGTCGGTAAAATATTACTCGAACGTTTCGGCTGCCGATATGTCGTCATCACGCGCGGCGAACACGGAATGTCGCTCTTCGGCCGCGACGGCGAGCGATTGACGATCCCCTCGGTAGCGCGAACGGTCTTCGATGTTAGTGGTGCGGGCGATACCGTGGTCTCGGTTCTCGCACTGGCTCTCGCCGTCGGCGCTTCGATCGACCGCGCCATGCAGCTCGCAAATTATGCCGCCGGAGCGGTGGTCGAAAAACTCGGTACGGCCACGGCGAGCGCGCAAGAAATTTTGGAGTTACTCGAACATGCCGACGCATGACTTTTTGTTCGGGCGCGTGCTGGAAATGCACGACGCCGTCGCCTATCGCCACATGCTTGGAGCGCGCGACAAGCGCGTCGTTTTTACCAACGGTTGCTTCGATATTCTCCACGTGGGGCATGCGGAATACCTCGCCTGGGCGCGCGCGCAAGGCGACGCGCTCATCGTCGGGCTCAACAGCGACGCTTCGGTGCGCGAGCTCAAAGGCGCGCCGCGCCCGTTCGTGGCCTTCGAAGAACGCGCCCGGTTGCTCTGCGCGCTGCGAAGCGTCGATGTAGTCATCGGTTTTTCGGAGCGAACGCCGGAGGCGCTCCTGGAACAGCTCCGCCCCGATATCCATGTGAAGAGCGCTCAATATCGCGTTGAGGATCTCCCGGAGGCGCGTATCGTTACGGCATACGGTGGCGAAGTGCGGCTCGCTCCGCATCGCGAGGGCTCGAGCACGACCGATATCGTCGAACGAGTTCGCGCGCACTTTTCGTCGAGGGGCTAGCGTTGCGCCTTGCGCTGACGGTGAATGGCCCCGGTGAGACTGCGGGCTGGGCACGTCCGCTCGCGAACGCCCTCTACCGGCGCGAACCCAAGATCGAGATCTATGCATTTCTCGTCCCCGACGATTTCGCGACCGGCTACGAAGCGCCGATGCTGCGCGCGCTCTTCCCGCAGGCGCACGTCTTCGAACCTTCGCAATATCTCGCGCTTGCGCTCGGTCGCTCGTTAGAAGGAGTGCCGGATCGCGTGGACGGCGTCCTCTATCTCGGCGGCGATCTCATGCACGCAGCGCGGCTGCAATCGCGGCTTCACGGAAAAGCTTTCGCATATAAGTTTTCGCGAGCTCGCTACGCGCGCGGGCTCGCTCGCGCATTCGCCGTCGACGATGCGAACGTCGATCAATTAAAGGCCTGGGGTGTTCCATCGGATCGGATCGATCGCGTCGGCAACCTTGCCATCGACGGTGCGATCGAGCAGGCAAACGAGCCGCTTCCCTCGTGGTTCGAACGTGGCGGGCTAACCATTCTTCCCGGTTCGCGTCCATATGAAGTCGAACATATGATTCCGTTTTTCTTCACCGCGGCACTGCGAATGCGGGCCGAGCGGCCATCGCTGCCGATCTCCTTCGGCATATCGCCGTTTACGTCGCTCGAAGCGGTGCAAAAAGCCATCGAGGCGGGTGGAGATCCGCGCGTCTGGTCCAAAAAAGGTCGCCTCATTCGCGAAGGCGAGCGAACGTGGATCGCCGATGCGAGCGGCGAGCAGCGATTTCCCGTCGTGCGCGAGAGCCTCGCCGCTGCCGCCGCCGGCAGCCTTGCGTTGACGCTGCCCGGAACCAAGTGTATCGAGCTTGCGGCGCTTGGGGTGCCGACGATTGCGATAACGCCGCTCAACGCAGCGGAGCTGATCGCTATTAACGGTCCGCTAACCTACCTCAATCGTATTCCGTGGCTCGGCGCGACGCTGAAGCGTGCGGTTGCGGTAAAAATCTCAAAGCGTTTTCGTTTTCACACGCAACCGAATATCGATGCCGGCGAGGAACTCGTACGCGAGTTGCACGGTACGTTGACGCCGGGCCGCGTCGCCCGCGCCGTGCTGGCCGCATACGACGACGAAGCGTGGCGGGAGCGCGTCGCGCTCCGGATGAAAGGGCTTTACTCGGGCCATGCGGGTGCCGCGCAACGTTTGGCGGAATCTCTCATCGCCATGCTTCGGGAAAAAGAATAACCGTGCGGCTCTCGGTCGTCATCGCAACGAAAGATCGCGCGAGCTACCTCGAACGCGCCTTGGCCTCGCTTGCATTGCAGCAAGCGGCGCCGAGTTTTGAAGCGATCGTCGTCGATAACGGTTCGACGGACGCGACGCGCGCGCTTGTCGAGGGTTTGGCGCAGAGCAGTAACTACCCCATACGATACGTTTTCGAGGCGGAGCCGAACCGAGGAAAGGCTCGTAACCGCGGAGTGAAGATCGCGAGCGGATTCATCGTGCTCTTTTGCGACGACGATGTCGTTTTACCTGAGGGCTTTCTTGCTGCCCACGAAGCCGCGCATGACGCCCCGGGCCTGGTCGTGAACGGTGCGATCGTCAACGTGCCCGGCTACGACCATCGTCCGAAACCGTCGCTAGCCAATTACTCCGGCGCTTTTCTCTGCACGTGCAACGTTTCGATTCCGAAAGCGGCGATCGAAGCAGTTGGTGGGTTCGACGAGTCGTTTCACCTCTACGGGTGGGAAGATACCGAACTCGGCGTTCGCTTGCGCGAGAGCGGCCTGCGAAGGAAATTTTCCTGGGACGCATTTCTCTGGCATATTAAAAAACCGAGCGACGAAACGCTCGAGGTGCTCGCCCGAAAGGCCGTGGAGAAAGCCCGCATGGCACATCGCTTTCTTGGGATAAGCCCGTCTTCGCGCGTGATAGCCGCGACGGGTGCGCACCCGCTGAATATGCTGCGCGCGAAGTATCTGCTTCCCGATGCGTTGCTTGCCTTTTACGCCGGCGTTGCCAGCGACGAACGGGCGAACCCGGCGCTACGCTCCATCGCAAAATCACAATTTTTGGATGGAATCTACGCACGCGAATTGTTCCGCGCTTCGGAAAAATGAACCGCGCACTTCTGTATTGCGCGGGCGGCGGCATCGGTGATTCGCTCATTGCCACCGTCGTTGCACGAGCGCTCCGCACTCGGTACGAGAGCGTCGACGCGCTCACCCTGCCCGGGCACCGCTCCACGCTCGAACTCGTGCCGGAGCTCGATGGCATCTTCGTCGACGAGGGCGAGCCGGTCGATCGCCTCTCCGCCGCACTGCGCGAGCGCAATTATGATGCTTGCGTCGTCACCTGGGCGACGCCGCGTGCCGCCGCGGCCGTCCGCGCCGCGCAAATTCCCATCCGCGTCGGCCAAGCGCGCCGTCTCTACTCGCGTTCGTTCACGCAGCGCGTCGTGGTTCGGAGCGAACGCGGCGACGTCACGTCGCATTGGTCGGATATTTTGCTCGATTATGCGCGCGCGATCGGTTGCGATGCCGCCGGCGCACGCCCGCGCATCGTTCCACGAGAAGAAGACGAGCGAGCGGCTCGGGCATTGAGCGCCGAGTTCGAACTCGGAGACGCCGGCTATCTCGTTCTCCACCCCAGCAATGCCGTCGCGACCCAACGTGCGCTCTGGCCGACAAGCGGATGGGCGCGCACGGTGCGAGCGCTACGCGAGCGCTTCGGGCTTCCCGTTTTGCTGAGCGGCGCCGATTCCGACCGCGATATCGTCGCGCGGATCGTCGGCGAGAGCAACGACGCGAAGGTGCTTTCGATCGCCGGGCGGGCCTCCATCGGTACGTTCGCCGCCCTTTCGCGCGATGCGCGCGCATTTGTCGGCATCACGACCGGGTCGATGCACGTAGCGGCCGCCGCCGGGGCGCGGATCGTCGGGATCTTTCCGTTTCAGAGCGATTTTCCGGAACGCTGGGCGCCGCTCTGCGATCGCCGCGCGATCGTGCGCTCGGCGTTCCCGTGCCACCCGGGCGACCGCAAGGAGACCTGCGTGGATTACGCCTGTATTACGGGGCTCGACACTCCGCGAATTCTTGCTGCGCTCGAGGGGCTGCTCGAAACGGCGGGGCCCGGCTAAGAGCGGAGGCGACCATCGGCGTCGAAGTGCACGTGACGATGCGCGCGACCATTCAACTCTGTACCTACAATCGTGCCGCGCTCCTCGAGCGCGTCCTCGATGCATGCTTCGAGCAGACGGTGCCGGAGGATTCCTACGAAGTCGTTCTGGTGAACGACGGCTCCACGGACGACACCGCGGCGGTCATCGCTCGCGCACGCTCGCGCGCGACCTGCGCCTTTACCGTCATCGACCAGCAAAATGCCGGGCTCGCGCGCGGAAGAAATGTAGGAATCGCTCGCGCGACGGGCGAGCGGATTATCTTCATCGACGACGACGTTTTACCGTTGCCGACGTTCGTCGCGGAGCACTTGCGCTCGCACGACCGCGCACCGGCCGCAATCGTCCGCGGTGGTGCGATCAACGTCGAAAACTTCGACGATCTGCCGCCGCCGATTTGGAGTTGGAAAAACTATAGCGGTAACTTTTTTTGGACGACCAATGTCTCGGTGCCGACTGCGACGATTCGAGGGATCGGCGGCTTCAATGAGTCGTTCGCCGAATACGGTTGGGAGGATATCGACGTCGGGCTTCGGCTGCGCTTTGCCGGCGTGCGCGCCGTCTTCAACCCGCGCGCGCTCGCCTATCATTTTAAACCGCAGCCGCGTAGCGGGGAGGTTGAGAAAATGGAGCGACAGGCACGCGCGCAAGCGCGCACGGCGGTCACGCTCTCGGCTTTGCACCCGCACTGGCGCACCTATCTCGCAACCGGCGAGAACCCCGTTCAGCGAGCCATTCACGCGGCGCTGCGCGCGGTCGGCGTGCAGGAACGTCTGCGTCGGCGCGTCGCAGCGATGGCGGGCGACCATCCGCTCGACGCCGCCGAGATGCGGGCCGTGAGACGAATGCTCGCCGGCGCGTATTTCGAAGAACTCGAACGCGCGATTCAAAAACGCGACGCCTCGTGAAAATCGTCCTTTCGCGAACCGATCGCATCGGCGATCTCCTGCTCTCGACGCCGGCGATAACGACGGTTCGTCGATCGTTTCCAAACGCACATATCGTGTTGGTGACCAGTGCCTACAATCGCGTCGTGGTCGAGCGCAATACCGATATCGACGAGCTGGTCTCGCTGCCGCGCGCTATCCGTCCGGAGCGCTTCGGCGCGCAATTTCGTAACGTCGATCTCGCTATCGCACTCGCTCCGCGCTCCGAAGATCTGCGCGTCGTCGGTGCGACGCGCGCGCCCGTTCGCGTCGGCTACACCTACGCGCGCCGCTATCTCGCGCGCCTGACCTCTCGCCTGTTCGTCAATCGTATGGCGATCTCCGAAGCGGATCCCGATCTCTGCGAGCGCGATCCGCATCGCATCGTACGCCACGAAGTCGACCAACTGCTCGATCTGGTCGCACTTGGGGGAGCGCGCGAACGCTGCGCCGATCTGCGCCTCGATCTTCGCGACGAAGATCGCGCGGCAGTTGCCGGGCTTCCGGATCGTCCGATCGTTCTTCATCTCGCGCCGCGCTGGTTCCATAGCGGCAGTACGCTTGCATCGACGGTGGAGCTCGCGCGCCGCTTGGCCGGGCTCGGGCGCCCGCTGGCAATTACGGCGAACGCCGAAGTCGGGCACGCCGTCGAGGCGTTCGCCGGAGTCGGCGCCGCGGAGGTGCTGCGCGATCTGTCGTTCTTCCACTGGGCCGCTGTCTTCGAGCGCGCGTGCTGCGTGGTCACCGTCGATACCGGTGCGACTCATGTCGCAAGCGCGGTGCGCAGGCCCACGCTCGTGGCCTTCGAAAACCGATACTTCCGATTGGCCTCACAGGAGTGGGCCCCCTATCGGGTTCCCAGCCGCAGTTTGCGAAAACCCCAAAGCGACGACGAAGCCTCCCTCGCGCACTTTCGCGACGAGGTGGTCGACGGTGTCGCGGATTTAATAAATGCTTGATTGTTCGGTCGTTATTCCCACCTACAACCGCCTCGATATGTTGCGCCACGTCGTGCCGACGCTTTTGGCGCAGACGGTCGATTCTTCGCGTTACGAATTGTTGATCTGCGATTCGCAATCGACCGACGGCACCGCCGAGTATCTCGCAGAGGTTGCGCGGAGTGCGCCGAACGTCCGCCATCTACCAGGTGGATACAGCGGCCGCGCGCAGGCGCGCAATGCCGGCATCGCCGCGGCAACCGGAGCGCTCGTGCTTTTTAACGATGCCGATATTCTCGCCTCGCCGGATCTGATTGCCGTTCATCTCGAACGGCACGCGCGCGAACGACGAATCGCCGTTGTCGGGTGGGAAGTGCAGGTGCGCGATCTCGACGACTATGCGCTCAAACGCGATCGTGCGGATCTGCGCGGGCATCTCCATCCGCCGGGGCGCAAGCGCCTATCGTGGCTCTATTTTCTCACCGGAAATGCCTCGGTGCCGGCCGAGGATTTGCGAGCGGTCGGTGGTTTCGATGAATCGTTCACGGGCTACGGGCACGAAGATCTCGAGCTCGGGTATCGTCTCGAACGCTCCGGCGTGCGGATCTGTTACGAGCCGCGCGCGGTGAGCTATCATTGCCAGGACGTCCCGCACGAGGACCAAAAGGGGAAGATGATGCTCGCCGGTCGCTCGACCGTCCGCTTTTATCGCAAACATCCCGATCTCGCCGTTCGCTTGCAATTGGGAATGACGCCCATCTCCCTCGGGTTGCACTCGCTGCTTGGACGTATGCCCGGATTACTTCGAGCGCTCGACGAACGTGCGGATCGTTCGAAGCTCGCACGCGATATCGTGCAGCAATATCACTACGTATCGGGCATCAAAGATGCCCTCGCCCAACCAGAGGAGCGCCCATGACTGCGACGCCGGAACGTTTTTCTTGCGGAGCGTTGCGTGCCGATGCAATCGGACGCACCGTCGAGCTCTTCGGCTGGGTCAATCGCCGACGCGATCACGGGGGGCTCATCTTCATCGATCTTCGCGATCGCGACGGCATCACGCAGATCGTCTTCAACCCGGAACACCCGAGCTTTCCACTCGCCGAAAAACTGCGCAGCGAGGATGTCGTGCGCGTCCTCGGCGTGGTTCGAGCGCGCCCGGATGGAACCGAAAACGCCAAGCTGGCGACCGGCGCCGTCGAGGTGGGCATCGAGCAACTCGACGTGCTCAATCGCTCGGAGGTGCCGCCGTTCCAGGTGAATGCCGAGGATGACGTCGACGAAAGTTTGCGTCTGGAGTACCGGTATCTCGACCTGCGGCGCCCGCGCATGCAGCGCAACCTGCGCCTGCGCCACCGCATCGTGAAAGCGTTTCGCGATTACTTCGACGAGCGCGATTTCGTCGAGATCGAAACGCCGATGTTCATCAAGAGTACGCCCGAAGGCGCGCGCGACTACCTCGTCCCCGCCCGCGTTTACCCCGGAAATTTTTACGCGCTCCCTCAATCGCCCCAAATTTTCAAGCAACTGCTCATGGTCTCCGGAATGGACC
>DAHUYY010000018.1:12701-16150 GCA_027306845.1 Vulcanimicrobiota bacterium
CATGCATCCGGGAACCTTCTATGCGTTACCGCAATCGCCGCAACTCCTCAAGCAGATCTGCATGATCTCCGGGTTTGGCCGGTACATGCAGATCGCACGTTGCATGCGCGATGAAGATCTGCGCGCGGATCGACAGCCGGAGTTTACCCAACTCGACGTCGAACTTTCGTTCGTCACGCAAGAAGAAGTCATGCAGATGATGGAGGGCGCGGTCGATTACGCTTGGCGAAGCGTCCTCGGAATCGATTTGCCGGCGTTCCCACGCCTCACGCACGCGGAATCGCTGCGACGTTTCGGCAGCGACAAGCCCGATATGCGCTTTGGGCTCGAACTCGTCGATGTCGGAGCGCGTTTTGCCGAGAGCGAATTCGTGGTGTTCCGCGGAGCGCTCGATGCCGGCGGAGCGGTGCTTGCACTGCGCTACCCCGGCGGCGCTTCGCTCTCGCGTCGCGATTTCGATGCGCTCACGGAGAGCGCGAAGCTCTTTGGGGCGAAGGGCATGGTCTGGATCGCCTATGGAGCCGACGGAGTAAAATCTTCGGCGCAGCGTTTCCTCGACGAAGCGACGCTCGCAGGGCTCCGCGCCGATACGGAAACGCAGAGCGGTGACGCGTTGCTGCTCTTCGCCGATGCGCGCGAGGCGGTCTTTTCGATTGCGGGTAAAATGCGGCTCGAGGTCGGGCAACGTTGCGGCCTGCGCGATCCGGCGAAATTCGCGTTCTGCTGGGTCACCGAGTTCCCGTATCTGGAGATGGATGAAGAGAGCGGAAAGCCGGTTCCGGCGCATCACCCGTTTAGCGCGCCGTTGCCGGGGCAATGGGATCTCATCGATAGCGATCCGCTCGCGATGCGCGCGCAGCACTACGATATGGTGCTCAACGGTTTCGAACTCGGCTCCGGATCGATCCGCATCCACGACGAGGCTTTGCAGAAGCGCATATTTACGATGCTCGGCATGAGCGAGGAAGAGATCGAGGATCGCTTCGGCTTCTTCGTGCGAGCGTTACGGTTTGGCGCGCCGCCGCACGGCGGAATGGCGCTCGGAATCGACCGGATCGTCATGCTTGCCTGCGGCGAGGAGAACTTGCGCCAGGTGATTGCGTTCCCGAAGAATCAGGTCGGTCGCGACGTGATGATGGATGCGCCCTCGCCGGTTCCGGAGCGGCTTTTGCGCGATCTTTACCTTCGCAGCGTGGCGCCCGCCCCCGAGAGCGCCCGATAACTGGGAAGGTGAGCGCCTCAATCGTTCGCAGCGCCATTCTCGGGCTCGTCCTCATCGCGGCGGCTGCCTTGCTTCACGGCGCCCTCGCGCGCCCTGCGGTCGCTTCGGCCGGGCCATCCTGCGGTACGCGCGTCGTGCACCTGCCCGGAGGTGTCGTCTTCCGCATTCTCTTTGCGAAGAACGGCTCGGTGCAGCAGTACGTGCTGGTCAGCAGCGACAAGAATCCCGAACTGGTGAACGATCGCAAGAAATTTATCGAACGCCAGTTTGGTCCCGAGGCGGTCAACGCGCCTCCGCTGCACGTAATCGCGTTTAAACCTTCACCGGGGGGCGGAGGTTTGCTGATCCCCGACAAAGCGGTCGACTCATGCGGCCGCACCCTCACCTTCCAGTAGCGCTCCTCGCGTTCTCCGGAGCGTTCATCGCGCTCGTCGGCGCCTTCATCGGGTGCTCGACGCAGAGGGAGCAGGCCGCCACGCACGCCGATCGTTCGCCGAGACCACTCGCGACGATCGCCCCACTACAATCCTGTGAGACGCGCGAGCTCCGTTACGACGGAAGCGAGGTCGTACTGGTGGCGAACGTCGACCGCTCGCTGGGATCGCTGACCGTGGTTGCATCGCGGAGCGACGCGGCGCGCAAGCGCGCAGTCGCGGAAATCGAAGCGCAACTCGGCACGCCGCACCCCGATACGCGCATCGAACAGCGCCCGTGGAAAGATGGGCTCGTCGAACTCACCGATCCGTGCGGTCGGCTCGTCACTCCTTCGCCCGAACCGACGTAACGCTCTCGCGCCGTTCGTACGCGCGCTCCATCTCCGCCGCGCAGGCGCGGTCGAGCGGCGATGCGCTCTCTTTCAACCCGGCGATCGCGCCCGCGGCATCGCGATCGCTTCTGTTTTGACTCAATTTTGCTTTGCCGTCGATCCGTTCGACGGCAAATTCGAAGGCCGTGATGCCGCGCATTTGATTCTCCACATACGCGCGATCGAGCCGCGCAAACTCCCACGGAGCGGCGAACGTCGCCTCGAAACGTGCGGTGAGAGCGGCGAGCACGGCGTGTGGATCCGCGGCTTCACGAAGATGCCCGCGTGCGTGGACGGCGCTGTAGTTCCAGGTCGGCACCTGCGGATACGGGGGTTCGTACCACGACGGCGAGATGTACGCGTGCGCGCCGGTAAAGACCGCAAGCGCGGGAGCTCCGTCGTGGATCGCCGCGCTCTGCGGATTCGCACGCGCGATGTGGCCGAGGAGTGTGAGGCCGCTCTCGCTGCGATGCGCGAGCATCGGCAGGTGCGTTGCGGCCGGAAGCGCATCGGGGCCGACGGTGACGAGCAGAGCGAACGGGTAGTGGCGGATCAGACGATCGATCTCGCTCTCCTCGTCGACGGCGAAAGCCGGTGGAAGATACATCGCGTTACTCCTTCATGCGGGTAGAAAAGTCGGCGGCATCTCCCCATTGCAACGTGCGTTGGTAGCGTACTGAAACCCGATGCCCGGGTTCCCCGGTCTTATGGGCGTGAGTAGCGAAGCACTTCCTTTTCCCATCGCCGAGACGGGCATTGACCGGCGGGGGATCTCGCTGCTCTCGATCGCGCATATCGTCAACGATGCGAACCAATCGGCGATCCCCGCGATGATTCCGTGGCTGATCGGCCATCGCGGTCTCAATCTCGCAACGGCCGCGACGCTCGTTCTCGCGATGAATCTCTCCTCTTCGGTCGTTCAACCTTTCTTCGGCCACTGGTCCGATCGGCGCTCGATGCCGTGGATCATTCCCGCCGCGCTCGTGCTTGCCTGTACCGGCACCGCCGCGATCGGGCTCGCACATTCGCTGCCGATGATGTGGTTGGCGGCACTGATCGCCGGAATCGGCACCGCGGCCTTTCATCCCGAGAGTTCGCGCTTTGCAAATTTCTTTGCCGGTGCGAAACGCGCGACCGGCGTCAGCATCTTCACGCTCGGCGGCTATCTTGGTTTTGCGGTCGGCCCGATCGTGACCACGCCGCTCATTCTGCATTTTGGGCTCGAGGGAACGGCGTTTCTTGCGATTCCCGGAGTGCTGCTGGCAACGATCCTTCTCTTCTCGCAGCAGCATTTTCATGCGACGCGCGCGCGAGCGAATCGCGCCGTCAATGCGCGCCCGAATATGCCCGACGATTGGCGCGCGTTCGGCGCGCTCGTCGCGGTCGTCGTTCTTCGTTCGACAACGTTTTTCGCTGGCGTCA
>DAHUYY010000190.1 GCA_027306845.1 Vulcanimicrobiota bacterium
CCCAAACGCTCTAGCATCTCGCCCGCCCGCTTCTCCCACCCGGGAGCGAGCCGATTGCTCTTGGCGACAAAAACGAGATGCTCCCAAACCGTGAGCGCCGGATAGACCTCCGGCGTCTCGGGACTGAGCGCGATCTCTCGACCTCGGTCGTGACCAAGGGCGACCCCGTTCCACAATATCGTTCCCGCCTCCGGACGCAGAAAACCAGCGAGCGAAAGAAAGGTCGTGCTCTTCCCCGCGCCGTTGGGGCCGAGCAACCCTGCGATCTCCCCCGATGCAACCGAGAACGAGAGCTCGTCGACCGCAACTTTCGCTCCGAAACGTTTACTCAGGCCGACGACCTCTAATGGCATCTCGCGTTATCCGTTGCGTTTGAGCATCGTGACGATCTCGGCGAGTACGCGCTCCACCTCGGGCGTCGGCGGCTGCGCGGTGCCCGCGCCTTCGTGCCCACCACCGCCATATTCGGAGAGCAAGTCGCCGATGCTGGTCTTACAGGTGCGGTTGAGAATCGAGTGCCCGACTTGAATCGACGCGTAGCTGCCGTCGTGCCCGTCGGCGATACGCACCGAAACGTTCGCGCTCGGAAAGAGCGTATAGACGAGAAAACGATTGCCGCTCGGCGGATGTTTTTCGCCGCGCATATCGGTGATGACGACGTTGCCGTCGAGCCGGCTCTTCGTTTCAAGCAACGCTTTGAACGCGCTCTCCTCGGCGCGCAGCCGTTCGACGTGCACGCTCACCTCGGGGTCGGCGAGCACCTGCTCCACCGGCATCGATTTCGCGAGCTCCATAAGATGCTTGAAATAACTCTTGAACGCGCCGAGCCCGGTGCGCGGATCGAGCGTGTAGCCGACGAGAATCCAGCCCTGCGGATTGACGATATCCTCGCGCGTGAGCTTTGCCGCATCGAGCCGATCGGTCGCCTCGAGCAACTCGGTGAAGCGCTCGAACTTCGGCGATTTATAGTAATTCGCAATCACGCGCGCCGCGCTCGGCGCGATATCGTACGCGCCCTTCACCGTGCTGCCGAATGCCTGCTCTTCTTGGCTGAGGTGGTGGTCGAACCACATTCCCGCCCGCGCATCGTAGGGAAGGTTAGCAAGAATATCGTTCCCGTCGATCGCGATGCGTCCGTCTTGCACGTCCTTCGGATGCGCGAAATCGATCGCGTCGATGCTCTCGACTTCTTGTAAGAGAATCGCGCAAGTCAACCCGTCGAGGTCGGCTCGGGTAATCAGTCGCATCGTTGTATCCCTCCCCTAGAAAACGAACGTGCGCGCCGCTCTGGCGAGCATCGCCGCCGCGTATTTGCGCGTGCTACCGCAGCAGCCCTCCAGCGCACGCGCCCCCCATAGCGAAAGCCTCCGGGGCCTCGGCGTCGTATGCCCCGGCTATGGACGTTCGCTTGGTCCAACTCCTCGGTTCGTTCATCGCCGCACGCAGCGAGTACGTGCTCGCCCGCCTGGAGTTCGCCGCACTCCACCCCGGCCTCGCCGCACCGCCGACGATCGACCGGTTGCCCGATGCCTCGGAGCGTACGCTGCGCGAGCGCTGGCCCTTCGCCGCGAGCGATCTCGCCGCCGCACGCCTCTATCTCGGCGAGCGCAACCTTCCGTGCGACGAAAGCGCGCCGCAACGTGCGGCACGCGAGCGGCTGGAGCACGTGGTGCGCGAACTCGATGGGTACGCGCGCGCCATCCTGTGGGTGCAGACGATCGAAGAGCGCTAGCCGCGCAGAGCCAAGCCCACCATCATTTGAAACCCGACGCCGAGCGCACGTTCGTCGATATCGTAACGCGGGCTATGCTGCGGTTCGTGTCCGCGTTCCGGTCCGCGGACGCCGACGAGAAAATACGCGCCCGGGCAGCATTCGTGCACGAACGCCATATCTTCGCCCCAGAGCCCGACCTGGTGCGGGTCGGTAATCGCGCCATCGCCGAGCGCGCGTGCAGCGACCGCGCGCACCACATCGTTGGTCGCGGCATCGTTGACGGTAATCGGGTAGCCCCAGTGATAATCGAAGCGATACTCCAAGCGCATCGCCGAACAGAGCCCGGCGATAATGCGCTCCATGCGCGCGGGCATCGAAGCGCGCACCTCCGCGTCGAGCGTGCGCACCGTTCCCAATAGCGTCGCCGATTCGGGAATCACGTTGAAAGTGGTGCCGGAATCGAATTTTCCAACCGTGACGACGACCGGTTCGCTCGCCGCGATCTCGCGGCTCACGATCGTCTGCAACGCACCGACGAGTTGCGCCGCGCCGACGATGGGATCGACGGTGTTCTCGGGCATCGCGCCGTGCCCGCCCTTGCCGGTAATCTGCAACGAAAAGCGATCCGACGATGCAAAGAACGCACCGTCGCGAATGCCGACCTTGCCGACGTCAAGCCCGGAATAGAGATGAAGCGAGAAGACCCGATCGACATGCGGAGATTCGAGCATGCCTTCGTCGAGCATCGCTTTCGCACCGGCGAGCCCTTCTTCGGCGGGCTGAAAGCAGAAAACGATGCTCCCCGGAACCTCGTCGCGTCGCGCCATCAACGCGCGCGCCGCCGCAAGCAGAATCGCGACGTGCCCATCGTGCCCGCAGGCGTGCATCGCACCGGGGCGTTGCGAACGGTAGGGTACCTCGGCGACCTCATCCATCGGCAGCGCATCCATATCGGCGCGCAGCATCGTGACCGGCCCCGGGCGCCCACCGCGCAGCGTGGCGAGAATGCCGGTTTTCGCGACCTTCGTCCGCAAGCTCGCGTCGTCGAAGCCGAACGAACGCAACTCGCGCTCGACGAACGCCGCGGTCTCGTACTCCTGGAACGAGAGTTCGGGGTGGGCGTGGAGGTGGCGGCGGTAGGCGACCAGCTCCTCCATCGGGGTCTCGATACGTTCTTCGGCGAGCATGGCCGCTGGGTTACGGCGCACACCCGCCGGGTTCCGCCCCCGAGAGCCTGTGCCGAGCGCGCTCGTCGCACGCCGGGAGAACTCGACTAGCCTGGGGCGTACTGCGCATCGAAAATATAGACACTCGGCACCGGGAGGCAGAGGCCGATCTTCGGCGTATACGTCGTCTGCGAGGCCGCGTAGAGCGCGTTGTTATCGAACAGCGAGAGCCCGGAGGGGCCCGCTAGCCCGAGCCCGACGACCTGCCCCTTGCGACCGAGTTCGACCGCAACCGCGACGTCGAGTTCGTAATACTCGCCTTCCGCCGCGGCGGCGCGTGGATAGTTCGGCGCGGTGACCCGGTCGACTCGCGCATCTTGAAACGGATGCGTGCACGTTAAAGCGCTCTCCGGCTCCGAGATCGCATGCGCCCGCGCGATCGTCCCAACCGGCGGTAACGCGTGCGGATCGTAGACCGACGGATTGACGCGTTTTACATAAAAATGCCGTAACCACGGGGGAAGATTTCGCTCGGCGGCGGTTTGCTGCTTCGGCTTTGCGTGCTTTTGCGCTCGCGACGCCTTCGCCCACATCGCCGGGCACGGCGTCTGCGGGGCTGCACCCGCGTCGCCGACCTCCGAGACCCATACGTACGTCGGCCGCCCGGCAGCAAACGGCAGTTCGAAAAACTGCGCGGGCGAGTGAACCTGGTAGCGACGAAACGTCGCTTCGGGCGAACGATAGCTCCCATCGTCCCGAACCAACGGCACGATCGGCGCGGTGACGCGATACCAGCCCTTCGTCGTCTGCATCGTGAGCTCGACCGAGAGCGCAGCAGGCACCAGCGCCGACAGCTCGTATCGCCAGATCGATGCACCGCCGCCGACCGCGCTTGCGGTGGCGCCGGGGCCTTGCGATTGTCGCGCCACGCTCCCCGCGCGCGAGATCTCTCGCGTCCATGCCGCACAGTACGAGCGGAA
>DAHUYY010000191.1 GCA_027306845.1 Vulcanimicrobiota bacterium
CCGCGCCGCCGACCGGCGGCCCACCGTGCTACGGCCAGGACACCAACTACAAGTCGATTGCCGATCTTGCGCAAGCGACGAAAAACGTCACCTGGCGCCTGTATGCATATTCCATGTGCTCGAATATCGTCGGCCTCGACGCGGACTACTCCATTCGCTACGGTGATGGAATCTGGCCCGATGCTTCGGAGATGGCAAACTGCCACGACGACTACGGTTTGGTGAATCCGCTGACTGCGAATACCGCGCACTTCCGTGCACCGCAAACTACGTTCTTGACCGACGAAGCCGGCGGGGCGTCGCTGGCGAGCATCACGTGGATCCTGCCCGGACCGTACACCTCGGATCATCCGGGCGTGCCGCTGGGCTACTGCGGTCCGACCTGGGTGGCCCAAGTCATCAATGCGATCGGCAACAACACCGCCGACTGGGACTCGACGGTGATCTTCGTGCTGTGGGACGATTGGGGCGGCTTCTACGATCACGTGACGCCGTACGTCGTGCGCGATCAGGCCGGCCCAGGGTTCCGCGTGCCGCTTCTGGTCGTCTCGCCCTACGTCCGCGCCGGTACCGTCGTTCATACGAACACCGAGTTTGCCACGCTCAATAAGTTCGTAGAAAACGCATTCGGCCTTGGCTCGCTCGGTGCAACCGACGCGTCGCCCTATATCAACAACCTCGACGCGTTCTTCAACTTCGATCAGAAGCCGCTGAAGTTTACCCCGATCCCGTATCCCAGCGGCCTCTCCTACGCACGCTGCAGCTATTTAGGGGCGCAACACCCACCCCGAGACGTTCGCAACTCGCGCTGGTATCGCGTCGACAGCGGTCGCGGCGACTAATGCACGGCCCACACCGGCGGCGGCGCGAGTGCCGCGCCGTAACATTTGTGGCCATCGCTTCCTCTTTATCGATATAGTCGAACCCGCCCACGCGAAGGAGGAGTATGGGACGTCTGGCGCCCCCAGAAGTGGTTGCTTCCGCCCTTTCAGGGAACGAGCGAGCCGTAGAAGCGTTGGTAGCCGCGATCTGGCCTCGCTGTTTTCGGCTGGCATTGATGGTCACCGGCGATCGCGGGATGGCCGAAGACGCGGCTCAGGAAGCGTGCGTCATCGTCTAACGGAACATCCGTCGCTTGCGCCGTGTCGATGCATTTGATGCTTGGCTGTATCGCATCGTCATGCACGAATCCGCACGCGCGCGCCGTCGCAGCGGTGGTGTGGCCGAACGCACGGATCGAGCCGACCAAGCGATGGTGAGTGAGGGAAGCGTACCCATCGACGTGTGGCGCGCGCTCGGGCGGCTCGCACCCGACTTGCGGGCAGCGATCGTCCTGTTCTATTTCCACGATCTCAAAGGCGAGAGAATCGCCGCCGCTCTTCGCATCTCGCGTGGTACTTTGCTTACCAGACGAGCTGCCGTCACCCCGGAATAGGCCGTGGTTGCGTCAGGAGCACGCGGCGAGGAGCCGCCATCGAAGACGTGCCGGCCAACGGGCCCTGGAGGGGCGCGAGCGCACGCGGGTGAAATCCAAGACATCAGGTGACCTGATGATAGCTGTTGCGATCCTCCTGGCCATGGCGCTGCCCTTCGCGGAAGGGCACCCCGTGCCGCACGTTACCGCCATTCCGCCGTATCGATTCGTGAATACCGTGATCCGGCTGCATTTCAACGTGGCCAAGTCCATCGTCTACGGCGAGGAAACGACGACGGTACGAACCCGCGAGACACTCGATCGATTACCGTTCGACTCGCTCGGGATCCACTATCAGGCGGTATCGCTCGACGGGCATCCGGCGCAGTACGCAGTCGACGATGCGGCACAATCGATAAGCCTGTCCCTGCCGCATCGGGTTGCCGCAGGAACGCGGCTCGTCGTGCGGTTCCGCTACTGGGCGCAGCCCACGCGTGGCATGTACTTCATTCGCCCCGATCCTGCGTATCCAAAGCTGAATCCCGAGATTTGGACGCAGGGTGAGGCGACCGACAACCGGCGCTGGTTCCCCACGTGGGATGAGCCCAACGACAAGACTCCGAGTGAGTTGATCCTCACGGTGCCGCATGGCTGGACCGCGATCGGCAACGGGCGCTTGATGCGACATAGCGTCGGGCCGGCCGGAGACACCTGGGATTGGGTCTCGCCGCACCCGAAATCCACGTACCTCATCGCCTTTGCTGCCGGGCGTTTCGCGGAGTATCGAGCCAGGCTCGGGGCGCTGCCGATCGACTCGTTCGTCGCTCCTAACGATGCGGCGATGAACTCGGTCTGCTTTCGCGACACGCCGAAAATGATTGCGTATTACCAGCGCGTTATCGGCTTTCCATACCCATTCGCAAAGTACGATCAGATCGCCGTCGAACGCTTCACCTTCGGCGGGATGGAGAATGCCTCGGCGACGATTCTCGCCGACTCGTTTCTCCACCCGGAGGCCGAGGATACCGAGCGGAGTTGCGATACCGTCGTGTCGCACGAGCTCGCACAGCAATGGTTCGGCGACGACGTCACCATGAGCGACTGGTCGAATGAGTGGATCAACGAGGGGTTCGCGACGTACTTCGATGAGTTGTGGAGCGGCCATCAGAATGGCGCAGCCGGCTTCGAGTATGCCCGGTACCAGGGCGAGCAAGCATTCTTCGACGAGGCGCGACACTATCTTCGTCCTATCGTCGACTACCGCTACAACGATCCGCTCGATCTCTTCGACGTCACCGGACACGCACGAGCCGCAGCAGTTCTGCAGATGCTACGATATCTGGTCGGCGACCAGCGGTTCTTCTCCGCGTTGCACGCGTATCTTGGCGAGTATCAATATCGTAACGCCGACACCCATGCGTTCTTTACATCGATGGAACGCTCTCTGCACATGGGCCTCAAATGGTTCGAGGACGAATGGTTCTATCGCGCCGCCTATCCGCATTACGTCGTCGGTGACCGCTACGACGTAGACGCAAAGACCCTGGTCCTGGACGTGCGGCAACACAACGCCGATGGCAAGCCGTTCCGCATGCCGGTGGTGATCGAAGCCTACGCGGGTGGTCGCGTCTCGCGGGTGCGCGTGTGGATCGATCGAAACGAACAGAAAGTTCGCATCGCCGACGTCGCGCAACGGCCGAAGATGGTGCTCTTCGACCCGAACGAAAATCTTTTGCGGCAACTGACATTCGATCAGCCGGTTCCCGTGCTCGCCTATCAGCTGAAACACGCGCCGCACGTCGGCGACCGCGAATGGGCGCTCGGACAACTTGCCGCGATGGTGCGTGCAACGGCTTACAATCGTAGCACGGCGGCGCGGGCGATCGAGAACGCAGCGCTTGATGACCCGTTCTACGGGATACGCGCCGACGCGGTTAAGGATGTCGCTGCATTTGGTGGGGTGCGGACGGTGCTTGCATGCCTCGACGATCGCGATGTGCGCGTTCGCATCGCGGCCGCGGAGGCTGCGGCGGCGTTACCTCGGTACCAAGACGGCATCGACAGCGCGCTTGCCCGCATGACTCGCGACCACGATCCAGACGTCGCTGCTGCTGCGCTGCGGAGCTTGGGAGCGCGCCGCGCTGAGGGTGCCTACTGCATGCTTACCGCGGCCGTTACGCGGGCGTCGTCCGGCGGTGTCGTCGCCTCTGCCGCGCTTCGGGGGCTGGGCGAGCTCGGCGATGCGCGGGCCTTTCCTTTGCTGCTAAAAAAGACGGCCTACGGTACGCCGGAGCGCGAGCGAGACGCCGCGGTCGTGGCGCTCGCGTTGCTTGCGAAGCGGCTGCATCAACCCGATCGTGTGCCCGCGGTGCTGCAGCATCTCGTTTTAAAGGACGACCTGATTTCGACGCGCCTTGCGGCAGCGTCGGCCCTCGGGACGCTC
>DAHUYY010000192.1 GCA_027306845.1 Vulcanimicrobiota bacterium
TCGATCGGGCGAAGAAGATATGGTGTGGCCAAGGTGTTATCGACAATTGTGGGCAGCGAGTGGCGATGCGCAAGCGAGGCGACAGCTTCGATATCGAGTACGTCGAGACGCGGGTTGCCGATGCTCTCGGCGTAGAGCGCTTTTGTCCTCGGTTGAATTGCGGCTTCGATAGCGGCGAGATCGGAGAAATCGACGAGCGAGACGTCGATACCGAAGCGACGCAGCGTGTGCGCGAATGCGTTATAGGTGCCGCCGTAGAGCGATGCCGAGCTAACGATATGATCGCCGGCTCCGGCGAGGTTGAGGATCGCGTAGATCGCGGCGGCTTGGCCGCTGGCGACGGCGAGCGCACCGACGCCGCCTTCGAGATCGGCGATACGTTTTTCGAAAACGTCGGTCGTTGGGTTATTGATCCGGGTGTAGATATTGCCGAACTCTTCGAGCCCGAAGAGCCGCCCCGCGTGCGCGGTATCGTCGAAACGATACGAGGTGGTCTGATAGATGGGAAGTGCGCGCGATTTGGTGGTTGGGTCGCCGTCGAAGGCGGCATGGAGTGCGCGCGTATTGAGGCCTTGAGATCGGGCCTCGAGGGTGGTGACGGACATGAGTTGGTCCTTTCTTTAACGTGCCGACGATGAGTGCGCAGCATCGAGCTGCGTCGCCGGAGATGTGAGGAAGCCATCGTTCCAGATGGCGAGCGTGTCGGGAAAAATCGAACGAATGTCGAGGATCGGCGTGAATTCATCGACGAGGTCGTTGCGTTGCGTACGAGCGACGATGCTGCGCAGTACGTCGGCGATATCGCCGAGGATCGCACTCGATGTCGCCGTTCGGCCGGCGCCGACGCCGCGTAGGTAGAGCTCGCCGGCATCGCGTGCATGGATGAGGATGCCGTTCTGCGCGCCTTCGAGCGCGCCGAGCGGGTGATCGCGAGGAACGAGCGCCGGCGCAACTTCGGCGGCGATTCCCTCCGCGTCGCGCCGCGCGACGGCGAGAAGTTTCATACGATAGCCACGCTTGCTATAGCGACGCAACGCCTCGCCGTCGATGCCGCGGATGCCGCGATAGCGCAGGCGCGGGGTAATCGCCGCGGCGCCGAACGCGCGCTGGACGAGAATTGCAAGCTTATGCGCGGTGTCGAGGCCGTCGATATCCTCGCTTGGTTCGGCTTCGGCGAAGCCGGCTCGCTGCGCGTCGGCGAGTGCCTCATCGAAACTTCCGCCCTGCTCCATCGCGCCGAGAATTGCGTTGCACGTGCCGTTGAGCACACCGACGAAGCTCGCAATAGGGTCGCCCGCGAGCGCCGCGTCGATCGTCCGTACGATCGGGAGTGCTCCGCCAACGGCGGCCTCGTAGCGTAAGCTCACACCACGCCGGGCGGCGAGCGCGTGAAGGCGGGGGCCCTGCGAGCCGATCAAGGCTTTGTTGGCGGTCACGACGTGAGCGCCGCGTTCGAGGGCACGTTCGACGAATTCAGCGGCGAGCGTCGTGCCGCCCATCGTTTCGACGATGAGATCGATCCGCCGATCGGCGAGCAATGCGTTCGCCGAATCGATCAGTAACGAACGCGGGATGCCGTCGGCCCGCACCGATGTAAGCGAGCGCACGGCGATGGCATGAAGGGTGTGCGCGATTCCGTGGACGCGTGGCTCGCCGATAAGCAAGCGTTGGGCGACGCCGCCGCCGACGACGCCGCAGCCGAGTATTCCGATTCCGATTGATGCCTGCATGGGTCTGCCTCCTGGTGAGATGAGGAAAGCGACGTAAGGAGATAAAAAAAGCCCCCGTCGCTGTTGCGACGGGGGCGCCTACTTCGATGGTGAGCGTCGAGCGCTCTACGTCATCGCAAATGGCAACCTTGCCGTCGCGCGCTTGGCGGAACAGCAAGTGGACATTCGCGATGCGAACGAGATCATGGCGTGCATACTACCCCATGCATCTCGATCCGTCAAGGCGGGCTCCGGCATTAACGCAATCATGACCCTCGTCGAGCGCTCGCTTCGCAGGCATTCATTCGATAGGCGGCAATCTCGCGAAGACGCTGTGCCGTTGGGTGCGGCTATTCCGGAAAGGTACGTGGACACGGATGAGTATTTCCTCGATCGCCTCCGCCTCGGCGGGGGTACAGAGCGCCGTCAAGTCGCTCGTCACGACACAACACGAAGCACAGCTGGAAGCAGCTGTCGGCATTCAAGACGGTGACGAGAACGTCGGCACCAACGTCAACCAGACCGCATAGCGCAAATTCAACGGTTGGAAAGGACGCGTGCGCGGAAAGCGCGCGCGCCCTTTTTTATTTGCGGGGCGCCGAAGCGCGAAAAATCAGTCCGCGCGCGCTCGGACGGAGGCACAGCGTGCTGCTGGCGATTCCGGCGGCGGTAAAGAGCGCCCGCATCTCCGTGCCGATGCGTCGCGCGTCCGCATGCAAATCGAGCAACACGAGCACCGTCGGTCCGGCGCCGGAGAGCGCGATGCCGCGCACGCCGGGTGCATCGTACGCAAGCGCCTCACGGAGGCCGGGAATTTTTTCGGCTCGGTAGGGCTGATGGATGCGATCCTTCATCGCGGCGTGGAGAGCGTCGAGCCGGCCGGATGCGAGTGCTGCCCCGAGTAGCGCGGCGCGCTGAATCGAGTAAACGGCGTCGGCGCGAAGATAGCGTGCGGGGAGCAACGAGCGCGCCTCGGCGGTGGAAAGATCGATCTGTGGGATCGTGACGAGCGCGATCGTCTCGCGCAGCGCCGGCACGCGGATGAAATCACGCGCGTCGCAGGCGATGGTGGTGCCGCCGTAGAGTGCCGCGAGCGCGTTATCGGGGTGCCCTTCGATCTCGCACGCCAACGCAGCGATCTGCGCGCGGTCGATCGGATTCCCCGCAGCGCGGTGTGCGATTCCTAGTGCAAGGAGCGTTGCCGCCGCGCTCGAGCCGAGGCCGGCTCCGAGCGGAATATCGTTGGCGATCTCGATGCGAGCGCGCGGAAGCGTTCCGATCCGCCGCATCGATCGTTCGATGGAGTCGCGCAATCCGTCGTGCGTCGGGGCATGCGGACCCGCCGAAAAATGCAGCGTAAAACGCCGCGCGGGTGCAACCGTCGCCTCCATTCGGGCCGAGAGCGCAATGGCGACGGCGTCGAAGCCGGGGCCAAGGTTCGCGCTGCTCGCCGGTGCGCTCGCGCGAAAGCTACGCTCCGACATCGCTGCGGTCGGCGACGCGCAAGCTTGCGTCGCTGTCTTTGAGCACGTGCCCCGTTAATACAGCGACGACATCGTCGCTTTCAGCGATGCTTCCTTCGGCGCGCAAACGCGCGATGCCGGCGAGCGTCGCGGCCGATGCCGGTTCGCAGCCGATCCCCGCGGCACCGATCCGTTTCTTCGCCGCGTCGATTTCGTCGTCGGTTACGGAGACTGCGGCGCCACGCGATGCATCGAGCTCGGCACGGGCCTTACGCCACGACCTCGGGGCGCCGACGGCGATCGCGCTCGCGATCGTGTGCGGTACGATCGGTACGAGATCGCGGCCGGAGCGATAGAGCGCCACGAAGGGTGCGGCGCCTTCGGCCTGCACGACCGCGATACGCGGTATGCGGTCGATCAAGCCGAGCGCGAGCGCTTCGCGGAAGCCTTTGCCGATTGCGCTCGAGTTCCCGAGGTTTCCGCCGGGAACGACGACCCAGTCGGGTACGCGCCACGAACGTGCTTCGAGCAACGCGAACGCCGTGCATTTTTGCCCTTCGAGCCGGTACGGGTTGATCGAATTCACGACCGCCGCATCTGCTTCGGCACGTGTGGTGAGCGCAGCGAGCGCGTCATCGAAGGATCCTTCGACCTCGACGACCCGGACAC
>DAHUYY010000193.1 GCA_027306845.1 Vulcanimicrobiota bacterium
AAGACCATGCTCGCGCGGCGACTGCCCGGCATTCTTCCGCCGATTACGCTCAACGAGGCGCTCGACGTTACGAAAATCTATAGCGTCGCCGGAGCTCTTGGAAACCAACGCGGTATCGTGCGCACGCGTCCCTTCCGCTTTCCGCACCATACGATCAGTCACGCTGCGCTCGTCGGCGGGGGAAGCAACGCGCGCCCCGGCGAGATCTCGCTCGCGCATAATGGAGTGCTTTTCCTCGACGAGCTTCCCGAGTTTTCGCGAACGACGATCGAAGTGCTGCGGCAGCCGCTCGAAGAAGGAACGGTGACGATCGCGCGCGCAGCGGGGAGTTTTTGCTATCCGGCGCGCTTTCAACTCGTCGCCTCGATGAACCCCTGCCCGTGCGGCTTTCGTGGCGTGCGAAACGCGGAGTGCCGCTGCGACGATGCCGCGGTAGCGCGCTATGCCAACAAACTCTCCGGTCCGCTGCTCGACCGCATCGATCTTCAAATCGAGATCGCGCGCGTACCCCTCGACGATATGCTCCGTCGCGACGCCGCAGAATCCTCGGCGCTCGTCCGGGCTCGCGTACTCGCCGCACGCGCGCGGCAAGAAGAACGGCTCGCGCACCTCGGCATCAGCGCGAACGCCGATATTCCAGCCGCTGCCGTGCGTTCGACCTGCGCTCTCGATGGAGCGGCACTGAAATTGCTCGAACGCGCGAGCGCCAAACGACAGTTCTCCGCGCGCGCGGTCGATCGGCTGGCGCGCGTGGCGCGCACGATCGCCGACCTCGCCGCGAGCGAGCGTATTACCGCCGAGCACGTCGCCGAAGCGATCGGCTATCGCAGCCTCGAGCGGCTCGCGAGCGCGTCGTAAGCACCTCGCGAAGGCTCGGCGTGGACGCCATTGCTTGCGCTTTCAAGCGGGCCGCGCTGAGTTTTCACTTCCATGACGTCGCTTGCATCGCAGATTCTGCCGGCGACGGCAGCGCTAATCGTGGAGAATGACGTTGAGCAACGAACTGTGGACGTGCATACTTCCGTTATAGTCGATAAACCCAAGCTTGCGGAACTTGTTGAGAAAAAAGCTCACCCGCGATCGCGTTGTGCCGATCATCTCGGCGAGCGTCTCCTGACTGATATTGGAGATAATTTCCAACGGCTGCCCTTCTTTTCCAAAATTCGCGAGCAACAAAAGAATGCGTGCCAATCGTTTTTCGCTCGAATTGAAGAGCTGATCGACCAAATCTTCTTCGATGCGAATATTGCGCTTCAACAGATGTTCGATAAAACGCCCGGAAAACGTCGCCTCGGCCTGCAGGGTGCTCGTCATGACGCTCTTCTTAACCGTTGCCAACGAGGCATCTTCTTGCGCGGTTGACGTGGCCATGCGGAGTACCTGCCCGTTGAGGCAACCTTCGCCGAAGAAATCACCCTGGCTTAAGATGGCGATTATCGCTTCCTTGCCCGATGGGGAGACGACCGTTAATTTAATTTTCCCATCGAGAATATAATAGACACAATCTGCGGCATCGCCCTGTGCATAGATAACGTGGCCCTTTTCAAACTGCTCGAGCGTCCTGCCGGCCCCCACTGCACCGAGAAAGACGTCGGCGTCGAAGGGCATCGTCGGGGTCGCTCCGTTATCGGGCGTCGCCCCTTTTTTGTTTCTCAAAAGTACTCCAGATCGTTGATTCCTCAGTATACCATTCATTGCCTCAAATTCGGCCTTTTCCACAGCATTCGATCGACCTACTTCGCCCATAGAGAGCCCACGGAACGACCTGCGAGCTTTCTTTCGCAGGTCGTGTCGAGAACGTGGATGCGGGGCCGACCCCCGCGCCCTTTTGCGGTGTTAGTTGCCACCCGGGTTGGTGATAAGCGAGCCGCCGGCGACGGGGATCGAGACGGCGCCGGTCTCCGCGAGCGCGCGCCCGGTGAAGGTGCTCGCATTGATCGTAACCGAGGCTTGCGAGAACACATTTCCATAGAACGTCTGCCCTCCGAGCGTTGCGCTACCGCTACCGCCGGTACCGACGACCCAGTAAATATTACAGGGGCTCGCGTTTCCGCTGAGGACGATGTTGCCGCCGATCGATCCATTGAGATTGGTGGTTAGCGACGAAGCAACTTGGAAGATGAAAACGCTATTGGCGTTTCCTCCGCCGTTGAGAGTGAGGTTCCCTGATGAGATCAGGAGCGTCGAGGTGGATTTATAGACGCCCGGGGCGAGCGTCTGCCCTCCGAGATCTCCGGCTACCGTCGCCGTCGCAGCGGTGCCAGCCGCTGTATTGTAGGCGGTTATTAACGCATTTTCGGCGTTGAGCGGTGCGGCGGTATTCGAATTGTACCCCGCTGCATAGATCGCATTGGGACCATCGGTATCCGTGCCCGGCGGGTAGAAGCCTGTCACCGCGGTTCCCGGCGAGACACCGATGAGGTCGTCATTTACGCCTAACGTCACCGCACCGGGTGCGTAGGTAACGTTCGTCAGGCCGACGTTACTGATCGTCGTTGCTGCGAGCAACGCAAAGGGGGCGAGTGCCGTCCCGAGCGTAATGGAATTGACCCCGCCCTGCGTGCACGAGAGCGCCGCGGGTGTCGGCACGGGCGTCGGCACGGGCGTCGGCACGGGCGTCGGCACCGGCGTCGGTGTGGCCCCGGGCTTCGGTGTCGGCGTCGCTACCGGCGGCGGATTGTACGAGGGTGCGTTACAACTCGGACAACCGTTGCCGCCGCACGCAGCGAGCAGGGTGAGCGCGACGGTTGCTGCCAGCAATCGAACGTGCATGAAGCGGGTGGGATTCAACATATCGATTCTACTCCTGAAACTTTAGAACTTGACGCCGAGGCCGATATACGGGCCGTTGTGCGTCTGTCCGATCGGCGCGTTTTGTTTGGCAGCGTACTGATCGGCACTGAACCCGCCATAGATAAAGACCGGGAAATGGCGCAGCGAAAGCGCTAGGCCGATGTCGAGTTTGGTTATCTGATATTGCTGGTGGTAGCTTCGTCCGTAGTTCGAGCTCGCCGCATTTGTGACGGTATAATTCCCGCTCGCATTGGGATAATAGAACGCCGACCCGTAGAGGCTAAGGCCCGGCCGAAGGCTGGGCAGCTTCTCGACGCCGACTCCAAGGCCGGTGAGGCGCGGGTAGCCGTAATTATTTCCGGTACTTAAATACCCGAGGCCAACGTACACCAGCGGTTTTGCCACCTGATATTCCAGGCGGACATCGAGGGTACGCTGTTGTGCGAGGAAGACCGGAGTCACCGCGGTGCCGCCGTCAATGGTCGCAAATTGCGTGTAATGGTTGCCGTACTTATCGGCAATTTGACTGCTCGTTAGATAGAGTTCTTGGCCGTAGTTCACTTTCACGGCGATCGGCGAATGTTTGAACTTATAGACTCCGGCAGCCAAGTACGATGACGGGCAATAGCCGCCCGCTGCGAACTCGTTATGATTTTGCGGCATCGACGCAGCTGCCTCGACAAAACCGTTATAGGTTGTTGGTTCGGGCGTCGGCGTCGGCGACGCGGTCGGCGTCGGTGCGGCGGTCGGCTCTTCGGTCGGCATCACCGTCGGTTCGGCACTCGGCATCGGCGTCGGCGGAATATACCGAACGACGACAATCTGTCGCCCCGGCACCCACTTTACGTATGCGCCCATAGCTTCGGAGAGCACGCGCACCGGTACGAGCAGCACGCCGCGATACATGATCGGCGGCACGTCGAGCGGGCGCGTTTCGTGGTTAATCACGACGTTGTGAACCCCAAGCGTCACGGAGATACTCGTCCCCGGTTTCTCGGCCGTGAATGTTTTGCCGTCGGCCGAGATCGAAACCGT
>DAHUYY010000194.1 GCA_027306845.1 Vulcanimicrobiota bacterium
CGCCGATCGCGACGCCGATACGGGCTTCCCGTCCTTCTATCGAAAAGATCGCATAGGGCAGATTTTGGATCGGAAAATCGCTGCGCTCGTCGACCTCGACCCAACTCGTGCGCGCGGGATCGTGCGTCTCGTCGAGATCGAGGGCGTTCATGCCAGCCAACCCATTGCCGTGAGATCTTCCACCGGTTCGTCGACGCTGCAACTCCCGTACGAAATCAATCCAGTCCGGCGCGCCCGCTCCATCGACCGCACGTCGCATTCCCGGCCGCGCCACGAGAGGCCGCTCGCAGCGACGGTGAATGCGCCCTCCGCCTGCTCGGCGAGAACGGCCTCGATCTCTTCGAAGGGCGCGCGTTCGAGCGCGATGCACGAAGCGACGAAAAGGTTCACGAAACCGTGCATCGCGAAGCCGGTCGCCGGATCGCGGTGTGCCACCGGATGGTGCAGGCCGGCGGTCGCCTTCCACGCGACCCCGTGCTCGACGCACGCCTGCAGATGCGCGGCGAGCTCCGCTGCCGATGGAAACGCATCGGCGACGAGACCGCCGCAGCGAATCTTCGCTCGCAGACGCGTTCGCGCGAGCGACGCGATTGCATCGGGCATTTCCGCGCTCCAACGAACGTCGCGTGGAAACTCCACGTAACAAGGAATCGATCGCAACCCGGTACGTTCGAGAAGCGCTCCCACCTGCGAGAGCGCGGCCCCATAGCGCTCCCGTGCCGCCCCGAGCGGCGGCAACGGAATCTCCAACGCCGCGATCTCGACCGACGGGCGCTCGCGGAGCAGCCGCGCCAGCGCGTCGAGCCGATCGGAGAGTTCGTTCAACCAGAGAACGGCATCGCGCGTGCCGTCGAGGATAACGGAGAGCGAGAATCGCGGCGCCTCTCCATGAAGCTCGAGCAACGTTTGTAAGCGCGAGAACGGGAGGATGAAGCGCCCCAGCATCCACGCGTGCCGCGAGGCCAGGAGGCGCCGGTACTCTTCGTCGGCTCGCTCCAGGGTGAGCTGCGCCGGCGGGAAGAGCCCGGCGTAGTCGATCAGTTCGCTCAACATCGCCCGTGCGACGGCCTCGGTTATCATCGTTCGCGCGGATTGCCCGAGCGAGCACAAGGGCCCTGCCGACATGCCCGCCAAGACGTTGGCCTATGAGCATCACGCACTCGTCGCAGGCCTCCGACGCATCGACTCCGCTCTCGACGATCGACTGGGATTATATCGAATTTTTTGTCGGGAACGCCAAACAGGCTTCGCAATTCTATCAATGCACGTTCGGGTTCGAACAGGTAGCGTACGCGGGCCCCGAGACCGGCCTCCACGATCGCGCGAGCTACGTCCTCGAACAGCACGATATCCGCTTCGTTCTCACCTCCAGTTTGCGCGGTGACGATGCCGTCGCCGAACACGTCAAGCAGCACGGCGACGGCGTGCGCGATGTCGCCATTCGCGTGCGCGATGCGCGCAGCGCCTGGGAGATGGCGGTGCGCGGAGGAGCGCGCAGCGTGCTCGAGCCCGTCGAACGACAAGACGAGAACGGCCGCGTCGTCCTGGCCACGATCGCCACCTATGGCGATACCGTTCATACCTTCGTCGAGCGCGACGGTTACGGCGGTGCCTTCCTTCCCGGCTACGTTGCGCTAACGAAACGCGCCCCACGCGCCGCGAAACCGCATCTGCTGGCGATCGATCATTGCGTCGGCAACGTCGGTTGGGGCGAGATGGATCTTTGGGGTTCGTTCTACGAAAAAGTATTCGGTTTCTCTCAACTCGTTTCGTTCGACGACAAGGATATCTCCACCGAATTCACCGCGCTCAAATCTAAAGTTATGAGCGACGCGCGCCATCGCGTAAAATTTCCTATCAACGAACCCGCCCACGGGAAGAAAAAATCGCAGATCGAGGAGTACCTCGATTTCTATCGCGGTGCGGGCGTGCAGCACCTTGCGATTCGCACCGACGACATCGTCGCGACGATCGACGCCTTGCGCGAAAACGGTGTAGAATTTCTCGACACGCCCGATACCTACTACGACGATTTGCGCAGCCGTGTCGGCGAGATCGACGAAGATATCGAAGTCTTACGCAAACGTAAAATTCTCGTCGACCGCGACGACCTCGGCTATATGCTGCAAATATTCACCAAGCCGTTACAGGATCGACCGACGGTGTTTTTTGAGATCATTCAGCGCAAGGGTAGCCTCTCGTTCGGCAAGGGAAATTTCAAAGCGCTCTTCGTCTCGATCGAAAAAGAACAAGAGAAACGCGGCACCTTGTAGATGCAATCGGTCTGCGTCGATGCCGTGATGCTGGAATCGCGTGCCGCCGAACTGGCAGGACGGTCGATCAAAGGCGAGACGAAACGCGCATGGATCGACCTTGCCATCTCTTGCATCGACCTCACGACGCTGGAAGGGCGCGATTCCCCGGGGCGCGTGCGCTCGCTCTGCGCGAAGGCGCGCGCCCCTCTTCCGGGAAGCGACGCTCCCTCGGTCGCTGCCGTCTGCATCTATCCAAATCTCGTGAGCGTCGCTCGCGATGCTCTTGCGGGCAGCACCGTCCGCATTGCATCGGTCGCGACTTCGTTTCCCGCCGGACAAGCGGGGCTCGCGGTAAAGCTCGCCGACACCGAGCAAGCGCTGGAGGCAGGCGCCGATGAGATCGACATGGTTATCGACCGTGGAGCATTTCTCAGCGGCGACGAACGTCGCGTCGCGACCGAGATTGCCGCGGTCAAGGAGCGCTGCGCCGATCGCCATCTCAAAGTCATCCTCGAGACCGGCGAGCTCGGAAGCTACACGGCGATCCGTCGCGCGTGCGACCTCGCGCTTGAGGCTGGGGCAGATACGATCAAGAGTTCGACCGGCAAGATCGGCATCAACGCCACCTTTCCGACCGCCTTGGCGATGTGCGATGCGCTCGCCGCATTTTTCCGGCGCACGGGCCTCCAGCGCGGCCTGAAACTTGCCGGCGGCATTCGTACGACGAAACAAGCGTTGGGCTACCTCGCGATTCTTAACGAGACGCTCCCGCCGCAGTGGATGGCTCCGAGTTCGTTTCGCTTCGGCGCGAGCGGGTTACTCGACGATCTTCTGCTGCAACGCGAACGTTTGCGCACCGGGCACTACACGCGCCCCGAACGTATTCCTAAAGATTGAGATGAGGGTCCTATGAGCTCTTTTGCATACGCACCCGCTCCGGAGAGCGTGCGACCGACGATTCGTAGCGAATACGGCCTCTTCATCGGCGGCAAATGGGTTGCACCGCAGAGCGGCCGCTTCTACGAGAGCATCGACCCCGCTCGCGAAACGGTTATCGCTCGCGTCGCCCATGGGGACTCCGAGGATATCGCACGCGCCGTCCGGAGCGCGCGTAAAGCCTACGAGCGGTGGTGGGCACCGATGAAACCCTCGAATCGCGCAAAGTATATCTATCGCATCGCACGAGCGATCACCGAGCGCTCGCGCGAAATTGCGGTTCTCGAATCGATCGATGGTGGAAAACCGATTCGCGAAGCGCGAGATTTCGACGTTCCCACGGCAGCGGCACATTTCTTTTATCACGCCGGTTGGGCCGATAAATTAGAATGGATCGCCCGCGCGGGGCGGTCGCCGCAACCGCTCGGCGTCTGCGGCGCGATCGTACCCTGGAATTTCCCCCTCTTGATGGCCGCCTGGAAGATTGCTCCCGCCCTTGCATGCGGAAATACCGTCGTCCTCAAGCCCGCGGAGACGACTCCGCTGACGGCGCTCCTGCTCGCAGAGATCGCACGAGATGCCGACCTTCCACCGGGCGTCCTCAATATCGTCACCGGCGATGGAACGACCG
>DAHUYY010000195.1 GCA_027306845.1 Vulcanimicrobiota bacterium
GGCCCTTACACGCCGGCTGCGGGCTGCGCGCGCCGGCGGTGGCGGCGGCGGCAGCGGCGGCATGGGGCGTGAGGGTGAGAAACGTCAGAAGAAGAACGGCGAAGAAAAACGCGCGACGCATCGCTGCAAACGACCTTTCAAGGGCGAGGAAACCCGCGCAGTATAGCATGGTTGAGCCGAGCGGCCTAGTAGTTGAGGCGAGATGGGTACGGCGGGCAGGCCCCAGCCGGGCGGGGGAGCGAGAGCGACCCTGCGAAGAAGCAGTGGAATCAAGGATCCTTATCGCTCGCTCGTTCCCCGGATTCGGGGTACATTTTAGGAGGTTTCGTGCGTCGTTTTGCGATGGCAGGCGCGGTCGCGCTTGCGGTATTCGCCGTTACGTCGGGGGGAGCAGCTCGCGCGCAGATGGCGCCGGGCGGTGGGCCGCAGCCCGCCCCGTATGCGGCTTTTATTAAAGGCGCGAAGGTCCAGCCGGGGCTTATACCCCTCGTCCGCAAGGCCGGAATGTATTATTTCGTCCTCTCGCCGAAGCAGATCGGGAGATCCTTCGTGGAGACCTCGGTCCCATCGACCGGGCTCGGCGGCTTCGGCCCGGCCGCCGGCGAGCCATATGTCGCTCCCGCGCGCATCTTCGAATTCGATCGCGCGGATGGGAAGATTGCACTACGCTGGCCCAATCGCATCGCGCAGACCGAACCCGGGACGCCGCAGGCCCTGGCCGCGAAGCAGTCGATGCCGGCCTCGGTTATCGCCATCGTGCCGATCGTCGCGCGCGATGCGACAACCGGAAACATCGTTATTCCGGCGGCGCCGTTCCTCGGCGATATCGCGAATTACAACGCGGTCTTCTCGCAGACGATCCACAATCCGATGCACGGCTACCACCTCGACCCCTCGCGCGGTTTTTTCAGCGGCGCGACGGCGTTCCCGAAGAACGACGTTCTGCACGTTCGCCAAACCTGGGCGAGCTTCGATCCCAATACCATCGATAATGCCCCCGATGCTCGCAGCATCGAAGTCGGGATGACCTACAATATCCTTCAGGAGCCGAATGACGGCTTCGTTCCGCGCATCTATGACGCGCGGGTCGGATTTTTCAGCATTCCTCGACTCGATTTTGCCAACGACACGCACGAAACGCGAAACGTGAATTATATCCTTCGTTGGAATTTCAAGCCGAAGACGCCTGGAAAACCATCGATTGCGACGCACCCGTTAGTTTTCTCGATCGGCAACGACGTCCCGGTCGCGTACCGCGCGACCATTCGCGACGCACTGCTGACGTGGAACGATGCATTCCAAAAAATCGGTATTCTCGATGCCGTGAAGGTACAACAGCTCCCGGCGAACGCCGATCCGGAGAACCTTTCTTATAACGTCGTGCGTTGGGTCGATACAACGCAGCCGCAATATGGCGCCGAGGCGCTGATTATCGGCGACCCCCGCACCGGCGAAGAACTCAACGTCGGTATTAATGTCGATGCCGTCGAAGGAACCGCCGGGCGCGCGTACCGCTTCCTCATCGCTCCGGCGCGTGGGCTCCCCGATTCGCCGGCCGCAGAACAGAAGTTCGTCCTCGAGGCGATTCGCTCGACCGTATTGCATGAATCCGGGCACGATTTCGGGTTGCAGCACAACTTTATCAGCGCATTGGCCTACACGGCGAAGGACTTGCAGAGCAAGGCTTTCACCTCAAAATACGGCGTCTCGACGTCGGTGATGGCCTACAATCCCATCAATCTCTGGCCTAAAGGAACGCCGCAAGGCGATTACGAGCAACTCGTTCTCGGGCCGTACGATTATCATGCAATTAAATACGGATACGGCTACACCGGTGCATCGACTCCGCGAGCCGAACTCCCGACGCTCGAACGCTGGGCCTCGAAATGGTCGACTCCTTACGACCGCTTCGCCTCCGACGAAGATGTCGATTTTGCATCCGGCCACGCAATCGATCCGCGCGTCTTTCAGTTCATGCTGACCGACCATCCGTTGCACTGGTGCGAGGGACAAGTGGGGATGATGCGCGGGCTTATGAATGCGGTGCTCGCACGCTTTCCGTCACCGGGGCATGCATACGACGAAGCGCGGCTTGCCTTTACCTATCCGTTTATGGACGATCTGCGCTGCTCGATGATGGCTACGCATACCATCGGCGGCGAATATCTCTCGCGTGCCTGGCGTACCGACCCGCACGCACAACTGCCGTTGACGGCGGTTCCGCGCAAGCAAGAGGTTCGTGCGTGGAACCTTCTTGCAAGCGAACTCTTCGATAACAATGCGTGGCACTTCAACGCCGATGTTCTGCGCAGTCTCACCTACTCTGAGGTGAGCTCGTTTACCAACGGAGCGTGGGCCTACAATCCGACTCCCCGACACGACGTGCCGGTCGTCGAAACGATTAACGCGGCCCAAAATGCCGCGCTCAACGAGCTCTTCGCTCCGCTTACCCTCCAACGGATCGCCGACATCCACACGAAGTATCGCGTCAACTCGACGATGAGCCTGAGCGATCTCTTCACGTGGGCGCAGGCGACGATGTTCGGGGATCTCGCCAATGGGATGGTCGAGCATGACGGAGTTATCAAACGCAATCTTCAGACGGCGTTTGCGAATCGACTCGCAATGATGTGGCTACATCCGATGCCCGGTGCGCCGAGCGACGCACAGGCGCTGGCGCGAGCCGAACTCGTCAATCTCCGGAACGAAAGCAGCAGCGGATTGGGGCGCAAAGGGCTCGACGAGCTCACGCGCGCTCACCTCGAGGCGCTGCGGGCGCTTGCAAATGCGGCGTTGAACGAGCGTCTGCCGCTCGGTGCGATGCCGATGATGCGGCGATAAATGCAGCCGGGTGGGGGCTCGCGCTTAGCGGCGCAGCTCCTGCCCGAGCGGGGCAAAACCGGTCGAGCTCATCGCCGGGGTGCCGTGAAGAACGCTTAAGCGGAGACGGCGCGCTCGCATATCGAGGGAACGGATCGTTACCTCGACTTTCTCGCCGATCGTGTAGTCGGCGGGATCCGCTTCGCGGTCGGAGATATTTCCGACGATACCGGGGGCGACTTCCACCGAAAGTCGTGGTTCGAGCGCGACGACCGTCCCTTCGATCGTTGCGCCGTTGCGAAGGGAGGCGGCATTGTCGCGCCACGGATCGGCGAGCAACGCCTTCCGCGAGGCGGCGATCTTCTTACCGTTGCCTTCAACGCGAAGAATGCGCACGCGGAGCTGTTCGCCGACGCTCACGACGTCGGCGGCCTTAGCGACGCGTTCGAAATCGAGTTCGCTCATCGGGACGAGCGCGTCGACTCCGCCTCCGAGATCGACGAACGCGCCGAAATCGGTGAGGCGGACCACCGTCGCATCGCACTCCTTGCCGACCTCGAGCGAGGCAATCGTTGCTGCGCGGCTCTCGCGCCGTTCTTGCGCGAGCGCGCGGCGACGGGAGACGACGAGACGCTTGCGCGCTTCATCGACATCGATAATCTTTACTTGGATCTTCGTGCCGACCAAAGGATCGAGAGCGGCGCCGCGCTGCTCTCCGCTCTGGCTCGCCGGCAGGAAGGCGCGGTAGCCGTCGATATCGAGTAAGAGTCCGCCCTTCACCAACGATTTCACGCGAGCGTCGCGGCTCTCTCCGGAAGTGTGCGCTGCAACGAGTCTCTCCCAGCGTTCCTGGGCGCGCTGTCGCGCGGCGAGCTGCTCCGGCGTCGGCCCTTGTGGCGCAGCGGGTGCCGTAACGGCCTCGGTGGTGGGTTCGGCAGGTGCCTCGACGCTGGGATGCGGAGTGGGATCGACGCTGGAGTGCG
>DAHUYY010000196.1 GCA_027306845.1 Vulcanimicrobiota bacterium
CAGCGGACATACCGAGCCGGCGAAAGCGTGGCCGTGCGAAGACGCGCGAGCCTTCGTCGAACTGATCGCGACGAGCGCTCCCCGCACGCGTGTACTACTGCTCGACGCGCTCGGCGATCCGAACGACGGCTGGATCGAACGCTGGAACGTGCTTTCATTTCGGGCGATAGCGGCCGAACTCGACGAACCATTTGCCGAACTCTTCCTCGCGCTTCTGGCGCGCCTCCACGCGTTCGTCGGCGTTCCCGCCGGGCCGCTGCACGCCGTTGCAGCGCGCGGCGGTATCCCGCTCGTGGGCCTGTGGTTCGCGCACTATCCGACGTGGTACGACGAACCGAATCCGCTCGCACTGCATCTCGTCGGCGCGCGGCCGATCGCGCGCGGTTTTCACCTGCGACCTGCCTCGACGACCCTTCCGGCGAGCCTCGAGCACCGCATCGAAGCAGTTGGGACGGAACGCATCTCCCCCGAGCGCGTTTTCGAAGCGCTGGCGCGCCTCGGGGCTATTTAGTGCGTTCGAAGTGTTGACAGCGCGGTGAAGGCGATTGCGTTAAACGAGGCGTGCGTCAGCATCGATGCGACGAGGTTTCGGGAACGATAATAGACGATTGCGAGAACGAAGCCGACGAGCGTGAGCGGAAGAAAAAGTTCGAGATCGCCGTGCGCCGCTCCGAACAGGAGCGAACTAAAGATCGCGCCGACCCAAAAATTTCCGTATCGTAACCCGAGGTTAAAGAGAAAGCCTCGAAAGATCATCTCCTCGGCGATCGGTGCCACGACGACGCCGTAAAGAATGAAGGCGATGAGTACCGGCGTGTGCCGAATACTCTCGAACATCTTTGCCACGTCTTGCATGTGATGGGGATGATGCGAGAGATGTTCTACGAGGGCCGAACCGCCGTCGCCGACGAAAATTGCGGCCGCAAACCCACCGATTACATACAGGAGCGTGCGTGGGGATGGTACCCGAAGGCCCAGTTCCTCCCACGAATAGAGCGAGACGCGCGGAAGCATCGCCATTAAAACGAAGATCGGCGGCAGCTCGAAGGCGAGCTGAACGAGGAGAACGGCGGTGATGGGGAACTTTTTCGGTGAATGCGCCAACACCGAAATTAGCGACGGATCGACGACAATATAGGCAATCAATGCAAGGACGGCGCAGGCGACGGCCAAACCGATCAACCCGAAGACGAGTAACGCGACCGAGGAGCCTTTAAAAGCCCCTTCGCGCCAATGCGTCGGCCAACCGGGCGAAACTATCGATGTCGAGTCGTTCTCCGCGTTCATCTTCGTCGATTCCAGCCGCTTGCATGGCGATGAGTATCTCGGCTCGCTCGACGGAGAGCGCACGCGAGAGTGAGTTTGCTAAGGTCTTCCGGCGATACGCGAACGATCCGCGTACGACCTTCTCAAAGAGCGCCGGGTCGATCGGTTCGACCAAAGCTCGCGCGCGACGGTTTAACACGATGACCGTCGAGTCGACTTTTGGGCGTGGGTAGAACGCACCGGGACCAAGCGTCAGCGCGCGTTCGATCGTCATGGCATTACTGACGGCGACGGTGAGGCTGCCGTATGCGGGCGTCCCGGGTTTTGCAAGCAGCCGGTCGGCGACATCTTTTTGAATCATCGCGACGATGCGTTGCGGCCCGTCGCTGAGTTGCGCGAGTTGCACCAGGAGCGGCGTCGCGATGTTATACGGCAAATTACCGGCGACATGCCAGCGCCGGTATTTTCGTTCGGGCCAGGTATACGTTAGCGCGTCGGCTTCGAGAATTTCGACCGAGGAGAGGTCGTCGCGTTGCCCGAGAAGCGCAACTAAATCGCGATCGATCTCTAAAGCGCGGACGCCGGCACCGTCGCGAGCGAGCGCCGCGGTGAGCGCTCCCGTGCCGGGGCCGACCTCAACGATGAACTCCGGTGCATCTGCACGAGCGAGTTCCGCAATGCGTATGCAGAGCGATTCATCGAGGAGAAAATTTTGTCCGAAACGCTTTTTAGGGTGTAACCCCGCCGCGTTGAGTAGGCCGCGTGCGCTCACCCTTTGATGGCGAAGACGACGATCTTCCGGCGTCCGAAGTCCATCGCCGCGCGCTGGGAATCGAATCCAAGGTCGATGCGATGTCCGATGATTGCGCCGCCGGTATCGCCGGCGATCGCGTATCCGTAGCCGGGAATATAAAGTTTCGTTCCCAAGGGAATGACGCGAGGATCGACGGCGACGATGCCGTGGCCGGCACGCTCGCCGGTCGCGGTAATTCCGCTGCAACCGGTACACCACGGTGTATAGGCCGTTGCGACCATGCTGATGGCGTGAACGGCGCGCAACTGCATGCTGCCGATACTCCGCGCCGTGTAATTCGAGAACGCGCCGATATCTCCGACTCCGTCAAGAACGATGCGCGGTCGCGCCGGGTGCACGGTCGTCGATGTAAGCGCTACCCGGCGTACGATGCCGTTCGGATACTTGAAGTAGCGATAGTCGACGCGTCGTTCGCCGATCGAACCATCGGCGACGATTTTACGCGCGCCGACGCGCATATGCGTGTCCATGCGGTGGATCGTACCGACGCGCACCGGCAAGAGCACGCTGCGGTCCCACGCGATGATATGAAAGAGTCGAATGCGCGAGCCGTTGTGAAGCGTGGTGCCGAGCGATGGAAAAACTTTATCGAATTTTCCGATCTTCACACCTTGCATTGAAAGGAACGAACCCACATCTTGCGCCGTCGTCGCAAGCCGCTCTACCGAGGCTCCATTCAAAAACGTGACGTGAATCGCACGCCTGTAGATAATGGTCGCACCGTTGCTAAGCGGAGCGGCCGGTGCGGGCACGACTTCGTCGCCGGGCGCAACGTGAATGCCGCGCTCGATGAGGAATTGGCCCACATTCGCAGCGGTGCTTTGGTATGGCATGCTCCGCGAGCCGTTCTCGAAGGTGACGGCATACGTGGTGGGCTCTGCAGCGCGCACGGCCGTGGTCGGCGCGATGAGGGAGGCCCCCAGGGCGAAGCCTGCTCCAAGCAAGCCTACGAAAATGAGATGGAGTCGGCGCATGGGCCTTCGTCCTATCAACCGCGTTCCTTTCGCGTGCGGGCGTCTTGCAGGCACGGTGTCGCACATCTATCGTGCGGCGGTGGCGAGCAAGGGCGCCGGTCGTTTATGGAGTGGTGGTTGACGGACCCCTCAAGACCATGGAGGGGAAACGCCAAGGATCGGGGCGGATCACTGCAAGAAATTTCGATTGGGGGAAGCAGTGGGTTCCGCTCGGATGGGCCGCAGGGCGGCCGGGTCGGGCAAAGTGGCCGTCGACCGGGCGGACTATAGCACGCCGCCTCCGCGAGGCTCCTATGCTAAAAGTCGGTTTGAAGAAGGGTATACCTTGTGTTAGGCCCATAAAGGCCCGGGGTACGCCGAGTGGAATCCGAGCTCGGCGATGTTGAGGGTCGGGCTCTTTACTGAAGTCTATCATCCGGTGGTCAACGGAGTCGTGACCGCCGTCGATACGCTGCGCGCATTCCTCACCGAGTTAGGGCACGAGGTGACGGTCTTTACTCCGCGCCATCCCGAGGCGCGATACGATGCCGGCGTCGTCCGGATTCCATCGCTTCCGCTGCCGACGCAGAGCGATTACCGACTCACCGTTCCCGTGCTGCGACGCAGCGAGATCGCCCATCGCGTCGCGCAACTCGACGTACTGCATCTCCACTCGCCGTTCGTCACCGGCTGGATGGGTCTGCGCTACGCACGGCGCTACGGGCACCCGACCGTCTACACCTACCACACGCAGCTGGAA
>DAHUYY010000197.1 GCA_027306845.1 Vulcanimicrobiota bacterium
GCGCGCTGATCGGCGTTCCCGAACGCGCGCGCGCGAAGCTGGCAACTATTGAAGGCGCGCTTCGCACGCCTTCCAGTTAAGGTTTGCAAAAAACGATTCGATATATTTTCCGCGTTCTGAGGGCTTGTAGTCGCGGATGAATGCGTGCTCCCAAACATCCATGACGACGAGCGGAACAAAGCCTGCCGGATTGCCGATTTCGTGTTCGGCGATCCAGTGATTGCTCACCGCCTTGGCGTGCGGATCGTAATAGGCGATCGCCCAACCGATTCCCCGCATGCCGCCGACCGCTGCGAAGTCTTTTTTCCAGGCTTCGAAACTGCCGAAACTCTCTCCGAGAGCATTATACAACTTGCCGCCGGTAAGATCGCTCGAACCCTTCGCGAGGTTGTCGAAGTAGTATTCGTGCAGCCGCATACCGTTGTATTCGAAGCCTAGCCGGCGGACGAGTTCGGCAAAAGCGGGATCCGCGCCGACATTCTTACCGGCCGACCGAATGCCGGTCAACTGCTCGTTGAGGAGGTTGGTATTTTTGACGTAGCCTTCGTAGAGGCCGAAATGAATGCTCAGCGTATCGTCGGAGATCCCGGTGAGCCCGGCGAGTTCCCACTTCTTCGGTGTATAAACGTGCATGCGAATGACCTTTCTTTGCATCGACGAATTCTCGTACGTCCTTCGTCAGACGGGTACTAAAACAATCTTTCCGATATGTTCGGAGGATTCCAGCCGCTCGTGCGCTTCCTGCGCCCGCGCGAACGGGAAGACGGAGTCGACGACCGGAGCGATCGGCCGACGCGCTTCCAGAAGCGGCCAAATCGCCTGTTGGAGGTCGAGTGCGATCTGTGCCTTTTCGGCATTGCTCTGTCCGCGCAACGACGAACCGATCACGCGGGCTCGCTTGCGTAGGAGGAGCGAAAGATCGAGCCGCGCCTCGCTCCCTCCCATCGTAGAGAGCACGACGACGCGCCCTTCGGTTGCAAGGGCAGCGAGATCTCGCGCTACGTAGTCGCCGCCGACGAGGTCGAGGATAATGTCGACGCCGCGACCGTTCGTATAGGCGAGCGCCGAGGCGACGAAATCCGTCGTCTTATAATCGATCGCGCGATGGGCTCCCAGCTGGATCGCGCGAGCGCATTTTCGGTCGCTTCCGGCAGTGATGAAATCGCGCGCCCCTAGGGCGCGCGCGATTCCAATCGCCATCGTTCCCAGACCGCTGGTTCCACCATGAATAAGCAGCGTATCTCCAGGTTCGAGGCCCGCTCGATTGATCAGATTATCGTAGGCGGTGAACGCGTTTTCGGGGAGCGTCGCCCCCTCCACCGCGCTCCAGTTTTCCGGAAGCGGCAGCACGCTGCCCTCCGGAACGACCGCCCGTTCGGCGTAACCGCCGCCGTTGCAGAGCGCGCAGACGCGATCGCCGACGCGCCATCGCTCGACGCCGGCACCGAGCTGCGAGATCGTTCCGGCGACCTCTAAACCGAGGATCGAGCTCTGTCCGGGCGGCGCCGGGTAGAGGCCGCGTCGCCCGAGTGCATCGGCGCGGCTCACGCCGGCGGCCTCGACGGCGATCTGCACCTCGCCCGCCTCCGGGAGCGGGGCGGCAGCTTCGAGGACGCGCAATACCGACGGATCGCCGGGAGCGTCGAAACCGACATACCTCACGTCGCGTCGCGCTCCAAAAACATTGCGTCGCCAAATGAAAAGAAGCGATACGACCGCTCCACCGCCTCACGATACGCATCGAGCATTCGCTCGCGTCCGACGAATGCGCTGACGAGGACGAAGAGCGAAGAACGCGGCAGATGAAAGTTTGTCACTAAGGCGTCGACGATTTGAAAATCGAACCCGGGACTGATAAAACAGGTCGTCGATCCTTCACCGGCGACGAGGCGTCCGCGTTCGAGCGCGCAGCCTTCGAGTGCACGTAAGACCGTCGTTCCGATCGCTACGACGCGTCGACCGGAGCGCTTCGCCGCATCGATCGCCGCCACGGTCTCAGCTGGAATTTCGTAGCGTTCTTCATGCATCTCATGATCGTCGATGCGTTCGGTCGCGATCGGACGAAAGGTTCCCAGACCGATATCGAGCACGAGCGTGCGCCGCTCGATCCCTCGTTCGTCGAGCCGAGCGAGTAGTTCGGGAGAGAAATGCAGCGAAGCGGTCGGGGCGGCGACGCTACCCGGTACGCGCGCAAAAATGCTCTGATAGCGTTCGCGATCTTCTTCTTCATCGCTATGAATGTACGGCGGCAACGGCATTTGCCCGATGCGATCGATCGTCTCGTCAAAGGCTCCCCGAAAAAAGAACTCCACCTCGCGCCGGCCGTCCGCGTGGACCGCACGCACGATCGCTTCGCCCTCCTCTCCGAAGCTCACCCGAGCGCCTTCGCGCAGTCGGCGCCCGGGGCGCGCGAGCGCGTACCAACGGCGCGCCGCGCCGTCGTAGCGAAGCGAACCGACCGGGTGCAAGAGCAGCAGCTCCGCTCGCCCGCCACCGCCGAGTCGTCCGTTCAGACGAGCATGAATGACCGCCGTCTCGTTGAGAACGACGAGGTCGTCGGGGCGCAGGACGCGCTCGAGATCGCGAAAGAGACGGTGGCGCTCGGCCCCGCTCCGTGCGAGCACGAAGAGCCGGCTCTCGTCTCGATGGGCCGCCGGGTGCTGCGCGATCGACTCGCGAGGCAGCTCGAAATCGTAGGCGGCGGTCAGCCGTTCGTCAATCGTTGTTGCTCGATCTCGATGAAGGTCGATAATCTTTTTGCGTCCTCCGGTGCGACTTCTATAAATTGGACGCCGATCTGAAAAGTTTCGTTCGCCGATGGACGGATCCAGCGTACCTGCCCACGCATGCGGAGAAATGGGCTACGCTTCATCGTGATCGTGTATTTCGAACCGACTGGGAGATATTGATCGACCATCGCGCGCATTCCGGTCGGCGAAATATCGGCGATCGCGCCGCGAAAGAGCATCGCCGAGAACGGGTCTTCGACGACGATATCGATAAATTTACGCAAACGAAGGCCGTATCGCTTGTTAGCGGAATCGCTTTCGTCGGCGCTCGGCGCCGCCACGCGGTCTTTTCGATCCGTCATTACCCTCGTTCTCAGATTCGCCCGATGCTGGTTCCGACGAAATAGAAGCTCAAGATATCTTGCGCAGAGCCCCCGGCGAGCGCGTAACCTCGCGCGCCCCATTGACAGAGACCGACTCCATGCCCCAGGCCTCTTCCTTCGATGTGGAGCCCCGTAAATGCCTGCGTACTTGCAGCGGGGAGCTCCTGCTGACGGAGCACGAGCAGGCTCGGCAGCAAACGCGCCCCGACGTCGATCCGAAAACGTGTCGCCGAAATGCGCTTCGCGCTCGCCGATCCGGAGAGTTCGGCCCATCGCGCGCGCCCGCTCCGATCGAAATCCATCAAGGCTACGCCCTGCAGCATGCCGATCTGCGGTGCGATCCTCTCGGCGACGGCGGCGAGATGCGGACCGAGAAGATCGGTTTTCCATCGGTAGAACGGAGAGGCCGTACAGTACGGGCACGGGTGCGCGACGAGATACGGTAGCGGCGCGGCGCCCCACGCATCGGCGGATGATTCGCTGTATCCGCCGCAGCACGAAGAATATTCGATTTGCGCGAAACCGCGTGCATAACGCAATACCAAGCCGGAGGTGGCTCTGACCGCTGCCGTCGATGCCGGATGCTCGCCCCGGACACCGCGATAGACTTGCGCGAGCTCCGATGGGACGACGTCGTACGACCGGTTCGGGTTACTTCGCGCAAGAAT
>DAHUYY010000198.1 GCA_027306845.1 Vulcanimicrobiota bacterium
CGCCGCGTTCCGCGGCTACTCGGCGTGACAGACCGCCTCGATACGCCGCGTTCCGCGGCTACTCGGCGTGACAGACCCGCCTCGATACGCCGCGTTCCGCGGCTACTCGGCGTGAGAGAAGCTAGACTTCCGAGTCGTACGCGTCGGCGAGCAACTCAACGACGTGCCGTATCGGCAGCGGCGCGATCGCATCGCGAAGTTGCAACATGCAACCGATATTTGCGGTCGCAACGACGCTCGCACCGCTGCGGCGAATCGCATCGGCCTTGCGTTCGCGCAACCGCGCCGACATCTCCGGCTCGCCGATCGCGTAGGCGCCGGCACCTCCGCAACAGAGCGTCGCTTCTTCGAGGGCAACGAGCTCGAGCCCCGGTATCGCTTGCAATAACTTCTTGGGCGCATTGGTGATGCGCTGCGCGTGTGCGAGGTGGCAGGGCTCTTGGTACGCGACGCGGGCTTCAAACCTGCGGGTCGGTTGCGGTAATTCGCAGCCGGCGAGGATCTCGGTAATATCGCGAACGCGCTCGGAGAACGCTTTTGCGCGCTCCGACCACTGCGAATCGTCGGCGAGCAGATGAACGTAGCCCTTGCACTGCGCACCGCAGCCGGCGGCATCGATCGCGACGACATCGGCGCCGCTCCGTTCGAATGCCGCGATATTCGCGCGCGCTAAGATCTTCGCGCGCTCGCGTTCGCCTGCGTGTGCGGCGAGAGCGCCGCAGCAACGCTGGTCGCTCGGGCGAAGCACGTCGAGCCCGGCGAGCAGCAGCATTTTGGTCGCGGCGCGATGGATGCCGGTCGAACTGCATTGCGCGATGCAGCCGAGATGGAGGAACGCGCGCCCGCGGCTTACCCGTGCGCGGACGACCGAACCATCGGGAATATCGAAGCGTGCGTCGATCGGCGGGGCCATGCGCACCGCACCATCGAGGCCGAGCGCGCGCAGCATCCCCAAGCGCGACGCGAGTGCGAGCATGCCGCTGCGTTGCCCGAAGCGTAACAAGCGAGCACCCGCATGCAGCCATGCCGGGCGTTCGACCGCCCGCAGCAGCAGCGAGAGCTCGCGCCCTCCCGGTCGCGCGGGCACCGCAGGGTTCGCCGCCACAGCTTCGTGGAGCGAGGCGCGCGCCGCTTCGATTAACTCGCCGTAGGGAACCCCCGAGGGGCACGCCGCCTCGCAGGCACGGCAGCCGAGGCACTCGCTCATCTGTGCCGCGTACCCTGGCGACTGCTCGGAGAGCTCGCCCTCGGCGACCGCCTTCATCAGGGCGATCCGGCCGCGCGGCCCCGAGGTCTCGGTCATCGTCTCTGCATAGGTCGGGCAACTCGTGAGGCAGAGCCCACAGCGCACGCAGCGGTCGTAGAGCGATGCATCGATCATACGATGCAGAGTTCGCCCTGCATGAACCTCGATGCTGCCGCCCGAATCAAGAGGTTCCAGGAATCCGGCGAAAAGGAAGCAGAAGACCCGAATTATGAGTGATGCGTACGACCGCGATGAGATGCTCGTTCAGGTGAGCGTTGCGTCGCCGGCTGGGGCGTGCACGCTCGAAGACCCCTCGTTGCTCCACTACCTCCTCCGCCTCGGCGAGAGCATCGACGCTTCCTCGCAGGACGATCGCGAAGCGCTCGACGTCTTGCGCGCGATTCCCCACGCCTTCGATCCCGACGAAGAACTCATCGGTGCCTTCGGGCGCGGTTGGCGCGTCCTACCCGCGCGCGGCGCACTCGATTGGCCGGTCCTCGAAGTAACTCCGCAACGCTTGCGCAGCGCGCTTCGACGCGCGCACGATCTGCTCTGGAGTAATGCCGCTGCAGTGCGCGTGAGCGCTCGCGATATTTCGCAGCTCGAAATCTCGCTCGAAGCGATCTATGGTGTGCTCTCGCAGGCCGAGGCAGCCGGAGTGCCGGTCAGCGTCTCCTACGTCGCTTAGCTCCGCGATCGAACTCCCTCTGCGCGGTGCAGGGGAGGAGCCGATCGATTTCGCGCGCACGCTCTACTCGCACGGCTGCGCCGCCCTTGCACCGGCGACGATCGTCGCGCAGCCGCTGTGCCTTACCACGCAGCTTCGCATCGGGCGACGGATCGTTCGAACGAGCATCGTCCAGCGCGGCGACGCGTTGCGGGTCGCAACCGATGCAGTGCTCGCGAGCTCGGCGCGCGCCGAGCTTGCGAAGATCGTGGCGCGGATGTTCGCCCTCGATCTCGATCTCGCGCCGTTCTATGCGATGCTTGCCGATGACGCGTCGTTGGCATGGGCGCGCTGCGGCGCGGGCAGGCTCCTCGCCTCGCCGAGCGTTTTCGAAGATCTCGTGAAGACGCTCTGTTCGACGAACTGCGCGTTCTCGGCGACGCAACGCATGGTCGCTGCGCTCGTTGCACTCGGCGGCGGTGCGTTCCCGACACCGCAGATCGTCGTCGATGCAGGCGTTGCCTATCTCACCGAAACCGTGCGCATGGGTTATCGCGCGCGCTCGCTCTATGAATTAGCCGCGTCGATCCACGAAGGCGCTTTCGCACCCGAATCGCTCCGCGCAGCCGGAGGAGCGCAAGAAGAAGATGTCGCCGCGCGATTGGGTTCGCTCCGCGGTTTCGGGCCGTATGCCGTCGCGCATGCGATGCAACTCTTAGGATTCCATCGCCCGTTGATTCTCGATTCGTGGACGCGGCCGACCTACATGCGCGTCATCGGTAAGAGAAAGCGCAGCGATGCGGCGATTCGCCGCGATTTCCATCGCTACGGTGCCTATGCCGGGCTTGCGTTCTGGCTGACGCTGACCAAAGATTGGGTCGCCGACTAGTGCAGTGCGAGCGCGAGCGCCGCGGCGAGCGCCGGCAGCGTACAGGCAATACCGATGCGCGCAAATTCCCGCGCGCTCGCGCGCATGCCGTGCTTGCGGAGCATCTGCGCCCAGAGTAACGTCGCGCGCGATCCGCTCAGCGCGAACTTCGGGCCGAGTTCGATCGCGATCACCACGGCACGGTGAAAGCCCGGCGCGAGCCCCGGCGCGATAGAAGAAGCGGCGAGCGCAGCGATCGGCAGATTGTTCGCTAACGCACTCGCCGCAGCGGTCAGTGCGCCGAGCAGCGCCGCGCTCTGCGGGCTCGCGATGCTCTGCAAAAGCGCACGGAGCCCTCCGAGCAGCCCCGCGCCTTCGACGGCGGCAAGCAAGACCAGCAGCCCGGCGACGAAGGGTAAGACGCCGAGGTCGATCCGCCGGAGATCGCCGGTGGTAAACGCGCGCGTCACTATCCCCGTCACGACGACGACGAGAGCGCCCGCGAGCGCTGCGAGCCCCGGCGGGAAGCGCAAGAGGCTCGCCCCGAGCAGCAGCGCAACTGCGAATACGACCGCCCAGAGCACCATCCGTTCGTTCGCTCGCAGCGCGCGCACCACGATTGGGCGATCGATGCGTCCGCGGAGATCGGCGCGGAAGAGCAGCGCGAGCACGGCGAAGGTCGGGACGAGCGAGGCAAGGCTCGGTAGAAAGAAGAGCCGCAGCCAGTCGAGCAGCGCGGGCAGCTGCGCCCCGTAGAGCAGCAGGTTCGCCGGGTTCGAGATCGGCAGCAGAAACGAGGCCGCGTTCGCGACCAGGGCGCAGGCATAGGCGTAGGGAGCCGCCCGCTCGCGCGCGGCGGCAGCGAGAACCAGCACCGCCGGGGTGAGCGCGATTACCGTCGTGTCGTTCGAGAGCACCGCGGTCGAGAGCGTTCCCAGCCCAAAGAGCCAAGCCAGGAGCGCGAGCCGTCGGCCGCCCGAGAGCGCGAGTAAACGT
>DAHUYY010000199.1 GCA_027306845.1 Vulcanimicrobiota bacterium
TGAAAGCGGTAGGTCCGGCACTCGAGAAAGTACGGGCCATGGTTTTCGCGCACCGACGCTGCGGCAATTTGCGCAGCCGCTTCAACCGCTTCGACGTCCATACCGTCCACGAACGCCGAAGCGATGCCGTACGACGCGGCCTTCTGGTGAATATCGGTCACCGATTCGGAGAGATCGAGGCGCGTCCCCATCGCGTAATAGTTGTTCTCGCAGACGAACAGCACCGGGAGCTTCCAGAGCGCCGCAAGGTTCATCGACTCGTGAAACTCGCCTTCTGCGACCGCACCTTCGCCGAAGAAGCAGCAGCAGATTGCCGGGCGGCTGCGCATCTGAGCGGCGAGTGCGAAGCCGAGGGCGAGCGGAATGCCACCGCCGACGATCGCGTTGCCGCCGTAGAAGTTCGTCGCGCGGTCGAAAATGTGCATCGATCCGCCTCGGCCGTGGCTGCATCCCTCCTGTTTGCCGTACATCTCGGCCATGATCGGGCCCGGAGCGATGCCTCGCGCGAGCGCGTGGCCGTGTTCGCGGTACGTCGAGATCACGACGTCCTCGGCGGCGAGCGTCTGCATGACGCCGACGCCGACGGCTTCCTCACCGACGTATAGGTGAAGAAACCCGCGGATGTTCTGCTCCGCATACGCTTGCGCGCATCGTTCCTCGAAACGCCGGATGAGCAGCATTTCGCGAAGGAGCGCAAGCCCGTGTTTGACCGCCGGTGTTTCGAGCATTACGAGCCCTCCAAGGTGGAGACGTCGCCGGTGGGAAGCCCCAGCTCGCGCGCTTTGAGCAGCCTGCGCATCAACTTGCCGCTACGCGTGCGCGGGATCTGCGCGATGAATTCCAGCTCTTTTGGCGCCACGACCGATCCCAGTCGCGTTCGCGCGAAGCCCAAGATATCGAGCGATAATTGCTCGTTTCCAGCGTACTCGGGTTTGAGCACGACAAAAGCTTTGACCAGTTCGCCGATCGTCGCTTCGGGCTTGCCGATTACGGCCGCCTCGGCGACCGCGGGGTGCTCCATCAGGACGCTCTCGACTTCGAATGGGCCGACCATGTGTCCGGCGGTTTTGATGATGTCGTCGGCGCGACCGACGAACGTGAAGTATCCATCGGCGTCGCGGCGAGCGAGATCTCCCGTCAGATACCAGCCATCGATAAAGCACTTCGCGTAGCGCGCATCGTCGTGGAGGTAACCGCGAAACATCGAGGGCCAGCCCGGGCGCAGCGCGAGTTCGCCTTCGGCGTCCGGCTCGGTTACTTCCTCGATTGCGTCATCCGCGCCGCGTCGAACGATTCCCGCCTCGATTCCCGGCACCGGGCGTCCCATCGATCCCGGATGAATTTCCATCGAGGGATAGTTTGCGATCATAATGCCGCCCGTTTCGGTTTGCCACCAATTATCGTGAATGGGGAGACCGAGCGTCTGTTGCCCCCAGAGCACCGCCGACGGATTGAGCGGTTCGCCCACGCTCGCGACGAAGCGCAGCCGCCGCAAGTCGTAGGCCGTTCGTGGTTCGATCGGCGAACGCATCAGCATGCGCACGGCGGTCGGCGCGGTATACCAAACGCTCACCGCTTCGCCGGCGAGGGTCCGGTACCAGCGCTCGGTATCGAACTCCGCCTCATCGCTAAGATTCGTGACCCCGTGCAAGAGCGGTGCGATCATCCCATACGACGTCCCGGTGACCCAGCCCGGATCGGCCGTACACCAATACACGTCGTCCGGATGCAGATCGAGTACGTAGGCCCCGGTGACGTAATGCATCACCACTGCCTCGTGAACGTGAATGGCCCCCTTCGGCATACCGGTGGTTCCGCTCGTGAAATGCAATAACGCCATGTCGCTTGGCTCGGTGTGGGGAATGGCAAAGTCCGGCGATGCGTCTTGCAGCAGCTTCGCGAACGACCACACGCCGTCGCCGACATGGTTTTCGATATCGGTGATCAGATAGTGCTGCAACTGCGGCAGCCGCTGCCGCAACGCGGCGACGTGCTTCTGATAGAGCCGGTAGGACGTGACGAGGACCCTCGCATCGCCGCGCTCGAGGCGCTGAGCGAGCGGCTCCGGGCCGAACGCGGAGAACAGCGGGCAGAAGACGCTCGTGTTCTTGAGCGTTCCCAGCGCGGCGACGGTGTGTTCCGGCACGCGTCCTGTTAAGGCAAAGACCCGCTCGCCCTTGCCGATCTCCAGCGCGCGCAGCACGTTGGCGAACCGATTGGTGAGCGCGCGCAGGTCGGCAAAGGTAATGTCGCGCCGTTCGCCGCGCTTGCCCAGCCACCGGATCGCGACGTGCGTCGCGAGCGGGCCCTCGGCCTGGCGATCGACGGCGAGGTCGGCGATGTTGACCCCTGCCGAGCGCGGGGAAGGCATAAGCTTTTTCCACGCCGCGTCCCATCGAAACGATGCATACGCCCGTTCGTAATCGAGCATGTTCGGCGTCACCGCGACGCCGGCACGTTTGAAGATCGGAGGCCAGGTCGCGCTCGCGTTAGACACGGATGCCTCGGCGCGAGTCCACGTACACCCCCAGGCGCGCGCGTTCCACGTCGAATGCAACCGCACGGCGGATCGTCTCAACCGATACGAAGCCCAACAGGTCGCCGGCGGGGTTCATAACCGGCAGCTGGTGAAAGCCCGAACTCGAGAGGTGTTTCATTGCGTCCAGGGCATTGGTGCCGGCCTCGACGTGGGCGAGTTGCGCGACGGGCGTCATGATCGTTGCGACACTGCACGTGCCGTTGTCGGGCGCGACCTTCGCGAAATCGCTCAGCGATACGAGGCCGAGCACCGTCGCCCCCGATGCCACGGGAACGGCGCGGCGTCGTGTCGCCTCCATCACATCGAACGCCGCTTCGCACGGCATATCGGGCGTAAGCGGGTCGCCCGGCGGGTCGGCGACGTCTCCGCACCGCAGGAGGCTGAGTGGCTCGATTTCTGTCTCGGCGATGGACTGGCTCTGCGCCGTCTGCATGATGAACCAGGCGACGAGCATCGTCCATGCGCCCGCAACGATAAAGCCCGCGACGAATAACAACACGCCCCACAAGCCCAGCAACACCGACACGATCGTGCCGATCGTTCCGGCAATTTTTATCGCTTTCGAGCGGCTGTGCGTCACTCCCCAGGCGAGCGCGTGGACGATTCGGCCGCCATCCATCGGATATGCCGGCAAGAGGTTGAAGAATGCGAGTACGATGTTGATCAAGGCCAAGTAACCGAAGACCTGGGCCGCACCACCGCCCTGCGGCAGCGCAAGCCGGATTGCGCCGAAAAAGCCGCCGAGCACCAGGCTGGTCAACGGCCCGGCAGCGGCGATGAGGGCCTCGCTCGTTGCATCCACGCCGACCCGCTCCATCTGCGAGACCCCGCCGAAGGCAAACAGCAAAACCTCTTGCGTTGTGATGCCGTAGGCGCGCGCTACAAGCGCATGCGCGAGTTCGTGCACGACGACGCAGGCAAAGAGCGCGATGACCGTTATGAGAGCGGCGGGGATGCGCCAGGACGGCGCGATCGTTCCGAAGGGTCCGAGGCTTGAAGAGAGCGACCAAACGAGCAGCGCGAAGATGAGGAGCCAGCTCCAATCAATGCGCACCGATATCCCGAAAACGCGCCCGATCTGCACGTTTTCACTCTGGCCGTTCCTGAAGAAGACGGTATGAATACCACGTGAAGGGCCACGCGGAGCCCGGCTCGATCTACCGGGCTTGCGCCGCGTAGCGGAATTGGCCCGCCATCCAGGCGCACGTGCTACCGTCGTTCATGACGAACGATTC
>DAHUYY010000019.1 GCA_027306845.1 Vulcanimicrobiota bacterium
ATCTCTAGGCTCTCTCTTCCTCGTCATCGGCGCCGTGATGCAGATCCTTTTGGTCGTCACGGTTGGGGTCCATGTCGGTGTCGGCATAGACGGCCATCGCCTCTTCGATCTCTTTTTTCAGTTTCTCCGAGGGTGGCGTATCGCTGGGCGCTTGCTTTTTCTCTTGGCTCATGGGCGGCCTCGCTTTCGTGCTGCGATTTTCGGTTCGGCGTGCGCTCTTGGACGTCCCGTGCGCTCGGCGACATCGAACGAACGCTCCGGCGCAGCGGCACCTCGTCTGCGCCTGCCGAAGAAGAGAGGATGCAAGAGTCTCTGGCGGCACGTCATGGCGGCGATCGTATCGCTGAAACGCTGGCGGCACACGGCGTGCTCCGGCTCTACACGCTCTGCGGCGGGCATATCTCGCCGATTCTAACGGCGGCGAAAGCGCGCGGCATCCGCGTTCTCGACGTTCGCGACGAGGCGACTGCGGTCTTCGCGGCGGATGCCGAAGGGCGGCTCACCGGTATCCCCGGCGTGGCGGCGGTGACCGCGGGGCCCGGGCTCACCAACGCCATCACCGCGATGCAGAATGCGCGGCTCGCGCAATCGCCGCTGATTTTGCTCTGCGGCGGCGTACCGACCGCGCTGCGCGGCCGCGGTGCGTTGCAAGATATCGATCAGCGCGCGGCGATCGCTCCGCACGTGAAGCGGGCGATGCAGGTTCGGCGCGTCGCCGATTTGCAACCCGCGCTCGAAGCGGCATTCGCAACCGCGCGTGCCGGTGTTCCGGGCCCGGTCTTCCTCGAGGCCCCGGTCGATCTGCTCTACGACGAGGCGACGATTCGCAGTTGGTACGCACAGGCGGCGAGCAAGGGAAAATCGCTCGCCGATCGCGCGCAGCGCTGGTATCTCAACCGGCATGCCGCGCGTCTTTTCGCCGGCTCGCACCGAGCGCATACGCCGACGGATGCACCGCACGATCTGCCGATGCCGTCGCACGCGAGCATCGCATCGGCGCACGCGGCATTGCAGCGGGCGGAGCGGCCGCTCGCCGTGATCGGCAGCCAGGCGCTATCCGCCCCGCAGAATGCGCGCGCGATTGCCGCCGCGATCGGCGCAATCGGCATCCCCGTCTATCTCTCAGGCATGGCCCGCGGCTTGCTGGGGCGCGAGCATCCCTTGCAGCTGCGGCACCGGCGGCGCGAGGCATTACGCGAGGCGGATTGCGTCGTGTTAGCGGGCGTTCCGTGCGATTTCCGGCTCGGGTATGGGGCAGATATTCGGCGCAGCAGCACGCTCGTTGCTGCGAACCGCAGCCGCGCCGACGCGAGGCTCAATCGCCGGCCCACGATCGCCGCGATCGGCGATGCGGGGCTCTTCTTGACGAGCCTTGCCCGGCAAGGGCCTTGGAAGAATGCGCCGGGAAACGATTGGATCGCGCGGTTGCGCGAGCGCGACGCGGAGCGCGAACGCGAGATATCGGAGACCGAACGTCGCCCCGGCGAGTACGTCAACGCGATCTCGCTTCTGCGCGCCATCGATCGCTGCGCCGACGAACGCGCGATATTCGTCGCCGACGGCGGTGATTTCGTTGCAACGGCTTCCTACGTGTTGCGTCCGCGCGCGCCGTTGAGTTGGCTCGACCCGGGGGTTTTCGGGACGCTCGGCGTCGGCGCGGGGTTCTCGCTCGCCGCTGCGCTCGCGCGCCCGCAGAGCGAGCTCTGGGCGATCTTCGGCGACGGTGCATGCGGGTACGCACTCGCGGAGTTCGACACGTTCGTACGACATCGGATCGGGCTTATCGCCGTCGTCGGTAACGACGCGTGTTGGTCGCAGATCGCGCGCGAACAGGTGAAAATGCTCGGCGACGACGTCGGCACGGTGCTCGCCCGAACGGCGTATCACGAAGTTGCAGCGGGATTTGGTGCGCTCGGCATTCTCGTGAAGAGCGAAAGCGAGATCGAGCCGGCGCTCGCCCGCGCGCGCGAATCGGCGCGCAACGGCGTGCCGGCGCTCGTGAACGTCTGGCTCGAGCGGAACGACTTTCGCGAGGGGTCGATCTCGATGTAAGTGAGATGTAAGGGGAGCCTTGTTTCATGGATGGCGGGGTGCTATAACCGAAGCAAGCAACCGCATTTTTATCGCTGGAGGTACCTGTGCGCGAGAGATCTGCTCGACCGGGGGCTGCGTTCGCGGCGGCGGCGGCGTTCGCCCTCCTCGCCGGTGTCGCAAGCGCTGCGCCACGCTCGAAGGCGTTCGTTCCAACGACGAACACGATCTTGCAGGCGATGGCCGGTGCGCTCGGCGGCAGCGCGCGAATCGCGAAGATCGACACGATCTATTTCGAATGGCACGTGCTCGGCGTGCAAATACGCAATGGGTCGCAACAGGCGATCGGTGGAGTGCGAACGCATCAGCGCGCGAGAGAAGGGTTTACCGCCGCAGGCGACGATCGCATGGAGGCGCTCACGGCGGCGATGCAGGGAGCCCCGGTGCTGCGAGTCTTTATTCCGGGTACGATCCACGAGAGTCTCTCGATCGTGGTAACCGATTCCGGGCGATACGTTCGGGCATCGAATGCAACGAAGTGTTCCTCGGCCTCGGAAGGGCTCTGCGTCGAACCGACCGAGATCGACCTAGATACGGCGCCCTCCCACGTTCGAACGAGCGCTCGGATCGATGTCACCGAGAGCGGATACAAGGGCAGCTTTAGCGAGAGCGATACCTGCGCGGGTATTGCGAGCATCGTTCCCGTCGGGAAGGCAAATGGACCGGCTGTGTTTTCGGTGGCGCCCTCTCACCCCGGCCGATGCACCGTTACTTTTTCGTCGAGTTCGCCGCAGGGGTGGCTGCTTGAAGGCGATCAGGGATCGCCGAGCGGTAATAGCACCGGAGCGCTGCAAGGTCCGGATCTTTCGCGTGAGATTTCCTACGTTTATTGGATGACGTTTGCATATCTGCACGCCGGCGCTCTCCCCGGCAGCGTCCGGTACGTTCCTATCCGCGGCGCCGACGAATACGAACTGAACATGCAGCCGCAGGGCGGCGAACCGATCGTTGCCACGATAAACGGGGCGACATTTTTACCCGACAAAATTCAAATTGGAAGCGACCCCTTCGAAATGATCGTCATTCCGAGTGCCTGGAAGGCGACCGACGGCGTGCTCTTCCCGATGAAAATGACGGTGGACATCTTCGATGCCGAGATGCAGATGGAGTACTCGCTCGACAAAGTCCAACTGAACGAAAAATTCAACCCTTCGCTCTTTACTCAACCGATGCCATCTATTTAGCTCGCTCTGATTTGAAAGGCCCTCCCGATGAAACAGATTTTGGCATTTTTTGCGCTCGCCTTCGCTCCCTCGATTGCCTGCGCACAGAGCTTGGGTGGCTCATTTCAACCCGCGTTCGTCGAAGGAAACATTCGCGCGGGAGATACCGGAAAGCCGTTGGTTGGGGCGAAGATCGACGTCGTCGGAGCGAAGGTCTCCACGAAAGGAATTAAGGAATCGGGCGGATGCGGAGCGGGCTTCGCAATGAGCGCGGCAAACGGAAGTTTTGCGGTCGGCGTTGGGCGAAACAATCTCTGTGTTACGAAGAAGCACCCGATAAACGGCGTCTATTTCGTTACCGTCGCGAAACGTGGCTATCTTCCGCAGACAACGGAGGTGAATTTCGGCAAGCACGGAGGTTCCAATGAATTCGGGCCCCTAGAGATCACGTTGACCCCGGCGCATGCGACGATCGTCGGCCAAGTTTTTGTCGGCGGCAAACCTCTGCCGTATGCGTATGCCTTTATCGTAAAAAACCCCTATTCCGCGGTGCTCCATCCCAAGAAGGGGCACGTTTTGCCGCTCGCCAGCGAAATACCGATGGTGCGGACGGACGGGTATGGAAAATTTACGATCCCCATCTCACCGGGTGACTACTACGTATTAGCGAGTAAGAGCGGCTATGAACTGATGACGAAAACGGTAAATCCGTTAGCCATGCAACTTTACGATAAACTGACCGCCAACTCGGTTGGCGGGGCGATGATGAAGTCGCGACTCGCGCCGTTGAGTCAGCCGCAACTCGGCGTCGCAGTTCACGTGCCGTACGGTGGATACGCCTCGGCGAACCTGAGCATGGCGGTTGCCGTCGGGCCAAAAACGCCCGACCAGCCGACGATGGTAAAACAAATGCCGTTTCGCCCGATAAAGTTTTTCTTAACCGGGGCGGCGCGCTCGTCGCCGAATAACGTACTTTTCTTTACCGCAGACGGGGCGTATAACGCCGATACCGGGCGATACGAACTCTCGGTCGTGCGCTCGCGCGTTCAACTCGGAGCGATGAATCGCAATACGTTCAAATCGCACCTCAAAACGTTTAACATCCTCTTGTACGGCACGCCGTCGAGAGTTGGCTGTCGGCACAAGCCCGGGCATATTGAAGATATCTATTGCGGAAACGCGATTCTTTCGTTTACCGATGCGACGGCGACGCCGGGGCGGCTCTATTATTATTACATCGAGGAGGGCTCTCCCAACGAATTTGGACCGAACGGCGCCCTACAGGTCGGTACGCCCTTTTCAAACGGCGTGCAGATCATTACCCACTAGCGGATGACGACACGAGCGAAATCCCGCGTCGATTTCGGCACCGTCCCGGCCGACCTCGTGGGGAGGCCTTCTCGTGCACGCGGACCCGCAGCTGCTGATTATCGTCAAGGAGGTTGCTAAGCGAGTGCCATGAAAATTTTTCGGTTGCTACTTGTTGTATCGCTTATCGTATTTGCGATTGTTCCCGTTAGAGCGGCGATGCCGCCGCACGGTCCTTATGACAAGAACTGCCATCCCGACAACGTCCGCGCGGTCACACACGGAGGCGTGACGGTTGCGTTCGATTGCTTCAGCGGCGTACCGGCGATGGCAAAGGCTCTGGGGGTGCAAATAAGCTTCGGTCCAGATGAAGAACGCTATTCTGCCGGCGGCGCAGGTACGTCCGTTCTGAACATCTACGTGTCGGCGGCTCCGAGTTGCCCACATCTGCACGACGGCAGCACGCTCGCACTGCGCGATCCGTGCATCTTGGTCGAAGAGACGTCTTCGTTTCTGACGCTTGCAAGTACATGTGCTTTCAAGGCGATGAGCCGCGCGGTCATGCGGCCTCCCGAGTGCGCGGAGGTCAGCGCGAAGTTGACATCCGGATCGATTACGTTCACTCGCTGGGCGACGCGACCCGGCGGACGCCTCGCCTTCAAATTTTCCACAGACGCACGGCTCACGCAACTCGATTTGGATATCAAGGCTCCGGGCGGCGTGGTGGAATATGCGGCGCCGATATCGGGCTCCGCAATCGTTACGTTGAATTGAACGGATCGAACGGTCACATACGCGCCCTGCAGGTCGGTACGCCATATTCAAACGGCGTGCAAATCATCACGCATTAGCACGTAGCAGCTCCCCTGTCGAGGGAAGTTCCAGAGAAGGCCGCCGGATCGAGCGTTCTTGCGCTTTTCCCTCGATATGCGCAGAATGGGAGGTATGAACGCACGGCTACGGGCTCCGGCGGCGATCGGCATAGTGCTGGTATCGATAATTGCCGTCGCCTGGATTCTCAAGCCCCTGCTGTCGATCGTCGTTCCGACCGGGGTCTACGCGCTCATCACGTGGCCGTTGGTGCGGCTTCTGCGGCGATACATGCCGTCGGCCCTCGCAACCGTCCTCGCCAATGCCGCGCTCGCCGCCCTCATTGCGGGTATCTCCATCCTCTTCGGCCCGGTACTTTACGGGCAGGCACTTCAGTTGCTCGCGACGCTGCCCGAGGCCGCCGGCAGCGCGCTCGCCGCATTGCCCACGGGAGCGCGCGACGAACTCGTACGGCTCGCCGGGCAGGTCGATGTGGGCGTGCTCTCGTGGTCGCGCGAAATTTTCGGCGCATCGTTGAAGCTCTTGCGTTCGACCACGGCGATCGTGGGTGCTACGGTGCTCGTGCCGGTCCTTGCGACATACCTGCAACTCGACGCTCCGCGCTATCTGCGCGCGCTCGACAGGATCGTTCCTGTCGATCGGGTGGAAAGCGTTCGCGAAACGATCGCCGAAATGTACGCCGTGCTCGACGGATTCGTGCGAGCGCAGATCGTGGTCAGCGCGATCGTTGGGTTTCTCGTCTTCCTCGCTTTGCAACTGCTCGGCATTCCGTTTGCCTTGACGATCGGCATCATGACGGCGGCGATCGATCTCATTCCGTATCTCGGGGGTATCGCGGCGATCCTTCCGTCGGTCGTACTTGCTCTCGCCGACGGCGGCTTCACGAAAGCGCTTATCGTGGTCGTTCTCATCCTCGCGATTTTTGAATTCGAAGCGCAGGTACTCTCGCCGCAATTCGTCGGAAGGCGAACCCGCCTTCCGGTCTCAATGGTGGTTCTTGCGTTGCTCGTCGGCGGCGAATTATTCGGCCCGCTCGGGCTCTATCTCGCCGTTCCCGTAGCGGCGATGGCGCGGGTTGCCATCGCCCGTAGTTTGGGAACATAATTGGGAAACGGAGTGGAACCGGTCACCGATAGGCTCTCCGACGCTGAAGCAGCGGCGCTTGGGCTCGGTTCGGTAGAGGCTGCTCGACGGCTCGCGCTCGACGGGCCGAACGAACTGCCGTCGGCGAAACGGCGTTCGTGGCTCTCGGTCGCCGCCGAGGCCGCGCGCGAACCGATGTTCCTGTTGTTGGTCGCCTGCGGCGTCGTATACATTCTCCTCGGCGATCCCGCCGAGGCCGCGATGCTGCTCGCCTTCGTTGCCGTCGTCGTCGGAATCAGCATTTCGCAGGCACAGAAGGCGGAGAGAACGCTCGACACGCTTCGCGAACTCTCCGCTTTCCAAGCGATCGTCATTCGTGACGGTCGCCAGCAACGAATCTCCGCGCGCGATATCGTCTGCGGCGACGCCATCGTCATTCTCGAAGGCGATCGCGTTCCCGCCGATGCGGTACTGCTCTCCGGGAACAACGTGAAGGTCGATGAAGCCTTACTCACCGGCGAATCGGTCGCGGTTCGTAAAGCGGCGCTCTCGCCGACACCCGAGCAGATGGCGAAACCCGGCGGGGAAGATCTTCCGTTCGTTTATTCGGGCACGATGGTCGTCGGCGGGAAGGGAATTGCGCGCGTTCTTGCGATCGGCTCGAAGACCGAGATCGGCGCGATCGGCAGTGCGCTCGCCGATGTAAAGGTCGAACCGACCCGCATCCAGCGGGAGACGAACTTGGTGGTGCGGCGGCTAGCCGTAGCGGCGTTGATTTTCAGCGCTTTGGTCGCGCTCGCCTACGGCTTGCACCGCGGAGATTGGTTGCGCGCCGTGTTGGTCGGCATTGCGCTTGCGATGGCGATTCTTCCCGAAGAACTTCCCGTCGTGTTGTCGGTATTTCTCGGCCTCGGTGCTTGGAGAATCGCGCAGAAAAATGTACTGACGCGCCGCCTTCCGGCGATTGAAATGTTGGGTTCGGCGACGCTCCTTTGCGTCGATAAAACCGGCACGCTCACCGAAAATCGCATGTCCGTTGTGACGCTCGCCTCCGCCGACGGTGCGCTTTGCCGTTGCGATAGTGCGACACCGATCCCCGCGCAGTACCACGATATTCTCGAATACGGCGCATTGGCGAGCCATCGCGATCCCTTCGACCCGACCGAACGCGCGATCGCCGATGCGTTAGCGCATCGCTTAGCGGGAAGCGACCGCAGACATCGTGACTGGGTGCTCGCCGGTGAGTACCCGCTATCGCGCTCGATGCTCGCAATGTCGCGGGTTTGGGTTCGTCCCGATGCTCGGAGCTGGGTCGTTGCCGCAAAAGGCGCGCCGGAAGCGATCGCCGATCTCTGCCATCTCGACCGCGTTCGAACCGAGGCCCTCGAAGCCCGCGTATCGGAGATCGCCTCGACGGGGCTGCGCGTCTTGGGTGTGGCGCGAGCGCTCTACACCGGTGATACCCTGCCCGAGGGGCAGCACGATTTCGAGTTTGAATTTGTCGGATTGATCGGCCTCGCCGACCCGATACGGCCGCGCGTGCCGGCGGCGGTCGCCGAGGCCTACACCGCGGGCATCCGCGTCGTCATCATCACGGGCGACTACCCGGCGACGGCGGTCAGCGTTGCGAAGAGTATCGGGTTGAAGAGCCCGGAGCGTTATCTGACCGGCGTACAGCTCGAAGCGATGGACGATGCAGCGCTCTCGGCGGCGGTCGCCGAGACGAATATTTTCTGTCGCGTTATTCCCGAGCAGAAACTGCGATTGGTCGAGGCCTTCAAACGAAACGGTGAGATCGTCGCGATGACGGGAGACGGTGTTAACGATGCGCCTGCTTTGAAAGCCGCCCATGTCGGCATTGCCATGGGTGCGCGAGGAACCGATGTCGCGCGCGAAGCGGCGGCGCTGGTGCTTCTCGATGACGATTTCGGTTCGATTATCGATGCCGTCAAACTCGGGCGACGGATCTTTGACAATCTCCACAAGGCGATCGCGTTCGTTATTTCCGCGCACGTTCCAATCGTGGGAATGAGCTTGATTCCAGTGCTTCTTGGAATGCCGTTGCTGCTGTTACCCGTGCATATTTTATTCTTACAGCTCATCATCGATCCGGCGTGCTCGATTGCGTTCGAGGCAGAGCCGGCCGAAGAAGATATTATGCGGCGGCCGCCGAGGCCCGTCGGCGCCTCCTTGTTCGACCGCGCGCTTCTCATTCATGCCGGAATGCAAGGGGGCATCGCGTTGGCCGCAACGCTTGCGGTCTTTGTTGCGGCTCTTGCGTTCGGGCGCGACGAGCGCGTTGCTCGCGCGTTGGCATTTACGACGATGGTGTTGGTGAGCGTCGCGCTCCTGTTTATCAATCGTTCGACCGGTGGGAGCGTCGCGCGCACGATGCGCGTTCGCAACCCGGCGGTAACGATCATCGCCGTGGGAGCGCTGCTCTTCCTTGTCGCGGCGCTGACCGTCGCTCCGATCCGTCACTTGTTTTCGTTTGAGGCTCTGCGACTGCGGGATCTTCTCTTACCGGCTGCTGCGTGGGTCGCCTCGATCCTCGGGTTGGTGCTCCTTCGTTTTGCGGCGACGCACGCGCGCGAGCGCTCGCTCGCGAACTAGTGAGCGAGCGGTGGCCGCCCGTGCGGCCGCGGTTGCACGCCGACGGTATCGCGACCCCCGGTGTTTTTCTGTTCTTTTCCGGCGTGCGGCGGCCGATGGGAGAAATCCAGGCGCGCGGCATCGATGCAGTAGCCAGCCTCGGAGACGATCGCGGGATCGATGGTCAACGTACTTAACCCTAACTCGCCATAGATCTCGCTGAGGCGCGCGAGCAGGTGCTCGACGGTGTGCCGGAGGCGCTCGTTGCCGACGAGGAGGCCGCGCGCGACCAACTCGTCGACCATCGTCGTGGCCTCGAACGGCGCGAGCGGCATCAACCGTCGCGCCTCGCCCTCGCCGATTCCAACGATCATCGATAGGCCGGCGATCGCGGTTGGGTCGATAGCGATGCGAACTTTTGTTCGGTGCCGTTTCCCGAGGCTTTCGTGCGTTCCATCGGCGGGATGGACGCGTAGGCCGAAACGTTCCAGGTCGGTAAGGGCTTCGGGTCCAGTATGCACGTTCATACAAAAATCCTAGCGATTACCGAAGAAGAGGCGATGAATCCCGAGTGCAGGCGCCTTCTCGCCGGGGTTACGCCGTCGCCGCTTCAACGAAGCGGCAGAGCAGATTGAGCATCGCCATCTGCTCGACCGTCGAGCAGCGCAGATCGAGCAGCCCCGGGTTCGTCACCAATACCGTCATGCATTGGGCGCGTGAAATCGCGACGTTAAAACGGTTCTTTTCGAATAAAAAATCGATCCCGCGCGGTGCCGATTCGAGGCTCGACGTCGCCATCGTATAGAAAACGATCGGCGCTTCCTGCCCTTGAAATTTATCGACGGTTCCGACCCGGATATCGGGAAAACCGGCGTCGGCGAGCATGCCCTCGAGAAGGAGACGCTGCCCGTTATACGGCGTGACGACGAGAATATCGGCATCGACGATCGCGCGTGTCTTTTGCTTGCCGACGCGGACTCGTCCCTTACGCAGGCGTTTGATTTCGGCGAGAACGCGTTCTGCCTCTTCGAGGGATTCGCGCGAGTTGCCGTCGTGGATGACGGGCAAATATCGGAGCCCCGCCCCGCGCAGCCCGGCACTTTCGACCAACGAACCCTCGGTGTCGGGCGCGGAGTGCAAGCGGCCTGCATACACGTGGCGAGAGATAAAGGAACAGATGTCGGGGTGCATGCGAAATGAAGTATCGAGAAATATGCCGCGTTCGGGCGGCACCGTTGCCGCGTCACCGAGCAAATAGTTGAGAACGGAGCCTCCCATTCCGGGCGGATGAACGCCTTGCGATACTTGGGCGAGTTGGAGCGGGTCGCCCAACAAGACGAGGTTTTTGGCGGCGGGTGCGACGGCGATGACGTCGGCGAGCGCGATCTGTCCGGCCTCATCGATAAACAGATAGTCGAGGTCGACGGCAAAATCTTCGCGAGAAAAGAGCCACGAAGTTCCGGCGGCGAGTTCGCAGGATCCCGCGACGAATGCCGCATTATTGGTGGTGCCGGCGATATATGGAGCGCGCATCTTCGACGCGAAACTCTCGCCGGCGCCGACCTTGTAGAGACCGCGAAAGTCGACGTGCTGCGTTTTCGCAGCCGCTTCGATTTTATGAAGCAGGTTTTGAATGGCTTTATGGGTCGTCGACATAACGCCGATACGTTTGCCTTCGCCGAGGAGCGTGGCGATCGTCTTCGATGCAACCGTTGATTTTCCCGAACCCGGCGGGCCCTGGACGAAAAGATAGCTTTCGTCGAGCTTGCGGACGACCGCTACGATGTGCTCTACGTCGACGCTCTCCGGCTGGATCGTTCCGTTCTTGCCGATCCCGCGGATGCGCGGGCGGCGCAGAAGCAGATCGATGACCGAGCGCGGCCGAGCATGTGGCAAGTTCGCAGGAAGTGCTTCGGCGATGCGCACCAGCGAAGCCCGCTGCGCCCTCGTGTCGATCGGCGGCGCGGGAATAAGCGCGGTTAGCGTGCGCGCACGGGCGATATCCCCGCTGCGACGAATGCGAATGCGTCGCTTCTCTTCGTCGATGTCGACGAACGTACCGGCAGCTTTCATCGTCAGCGGGTCGAGCATCCGATCCGTAACGCTGTATTCTTGCTCCGGGAAGCGATAGGTATAGGTGCGATTTTTTTCGCGCCCGTGGAGAGCGGGTTCGTGCGTGTCGACCAACTGCAGGCCGCCGAGGCATTCGGCGCGCTCGATATGTTCGGTCGCCGAAAGCTCGGAGAGGTCGAAGAGCGTCCACCAGGTCGGCTTATCTTCTCGGCGATGGTACGAAAGCAACTGCGCGACGATCCAGCAGACGCGCGCGTATTCTTCGCTTGCCTCGAGCTCTTCGGTGCTCCCGATCGTCGGTGCCGCGGCGAGTAGGCGTTGTTGTAGGTCGCTCAATGCGGCGAGTTTGGCGGCGCGCTCTTCTTCGAGCGAGGGCGGTTCTCGTTTGGGGCGCCAGGGAATCTCGCAGCCGAAGCGCTTTTGGGCGTCGGCGCGAAGGGTGATCAGCCACTCGCGCAACTCGAACGTGGAGCGACAATCTTCCTCGTTATATCGCTCGATCGTTTCGAGAAGGGCGCGGTTGCTTTGGTCGAGGAGCCACTGCTCGAACATGACGACGGAGTCATCTCCGCTGCGCAGCTCGGCGGCACGTTTGAACCCATAGTAAAGTTCGAGTTTTTTAATCGAGTAACTGGGCTGCCCGACGCAGATCGCCTGGCGGGCGACCGTATAGAGATCGACCAGAACCTCCGAGCGAAGAAGATCGTCGATCTCGGCCTCGCGCGTCGCGTGCCGAACGCTGAGTCTGCGAAGCGCCCCTTTTTCGTACGAAGCGTAATGATAGATGTGGAGGTCGGGGTACTTCTGGCGGCGCTTCATGAAGAAATCGATGCATTCTTCGAACGCGCGACGTTCCGATTTCGCGTCGGTTCCCCAGAACGGCACAAAGCGTCGTTCATCGGCGAGATAGATGCCGAAGAGATACTCCAATCCCAAACCCGGCGCGAAGAGTGGATCGCCCTCCATATCGAAAAAAACATCGCCGAGATTCGGCTGGGGAAGAAAGCCGAAGCCACGGAGTTCCTCGGGGGGAAGAAGTTCGTAGCGTGGCACGCCGCCGTCACGCTGCTCCACCTGCAGGCGCGCCTGGCGGCGGAGGCCGGCGAAGGTGTCGCGCGCGATACCCGGTGGGAGCGATCGATCGGGAGCCGTGGCGAGTTGCCGCATCGTAAGGATCGGCGGATCGGCTGCCGCGAATAAGCGGATCTGGTCGGAACGCATGTTCGAAACAAGACTGAGATGGTCGCGCGCCTCGCGAAGATCTTCGCAACGCGTCTTCCAGGTGCAGAGCATGCAGTGCTTTACGGGGGATGGAACGTCGTCAAGGCGCATCTCCAATGCCCCGGAACGAAGCTCGGCGATTTCGCTGAGAAACGACGATTTCAAGCGTCGATAATAGGCACTGTAGTCATCGAGGCGAAAGGTGCGGCGTTCGTTCGAACCGAGGCGTAGGTGCATGAATTCCGGAGCGATGCCGAAGACGCGCTCCACCTGCTCGCTGTAAAAGCAGAGTTGAATGATGAAATAGGGCTTTTCCGAGAGCGCGAGTTTCGCATCTTCGACTTCATAGCGAGCGTCAGAGCCCGGCGCCTCGGGCACGACGCGGCGGAGAAAATCGGCGCGACCATACCACGTTCCGTCGAAAAAAGCGGCTTGGTAGATCGTCGGGGCGCCGGCACGCATCGCTGCGATCGTCTGCGCCTCAGCATGCTCGAAGGCTGCAATCGATCGGCGAGCGATCGCGGGGATCGCCTCCACGCGTTCTTGTTGCTCGAGCGAGGCAAGGTAGCGATGCTCGTGCTCCTGCCCCTTGCGGGCGAGCAACTCACTCTGTGGATCGAGCGGCGCGTCGATGCGGTGCTCGCCTGCGACGGAAAGATCGAGCGCGGTGAGGCTCCGACATTCAAGAAATCGGTTCAGGTCGGAGGGCGAAAAAATCAGGCGCCCATCGAGAATTTGCACCAGCCGCCCTCCCCCGTCGCTATCGATGATCCCTGCAAGGATGAACGATACCGGAAGTGGGAACAGGCTCGGAGATGTCGCTTCGAACTCCCTTGCTGCCGCTGTACGCAGGGCGCGCCCTGCGCAGCGTCTCGCAAGGATATCTCGCTATCGGTGTGCCGCTCTACTTGCTTTCGTTGGGCTACAGCGCTACCGCAGTCGGGCTGCTCATCGCGATCGGCTCGGGCTCCGGAGCGTTGCTCACGCTCGCCGTCGGCGCGCTCGCAGATCGGATCGGCCGCAAACCGATTCTCGCAGCGTTCGGAATTCTGACTGCACTCGCCGGTGTGGTATTTGCAGTTCAGGGAAATTTTTTCGTCCTCGCGATCGCCGGTGCGCTTGGAACGATCGGCCAAGGCGGCGGCGTCGGCAGCGGTGGCGCATTCGGGCCGTATTTTGTCGCCGAGCAGGCGCTTACTGCGGAGCTCTCAGGAGACGAACGGCGCACGGCGGTCTTCGCTCGGCTCTCGTTAGTCGGTACGGTTGGGAGCGTGCTGGGAGCCGGTCTCGCCGTCTTTCCCGCCCGCCCGCTCTTCTGGTTGACGGCGATCATCGGCGTTGCACTGGCGCTCGTCGTCATGCCGATCAAAGAACAGCGTTCGCGTGCGGTTCGCGCTCGTTCGAAAGCATCGCTCGCGCCGAATACCTGGAAATTGATTCGGCGCTTCATGCTGACGAATGCGACGAACGGCCTGGCGATCGGCTTTCTCGGCCCGATCTTGGTGCTCTGGTTCCACGAACGCTTTCGCGTCAACGCCGACCAAATTGCGGTGCTCTATACGACGATCAACGTGCTCTCGATCCTTTCGTACCTCGGGGTAACGCGCATCGTCGCGGCGATCGGCGGCGCCGTACGCACGGTCGTCGCCTTACGGGTCTTTTCGTGCGTGTTGCTGGCCGCGATGCCCTTTGCGCCGAGTTTCGTCTTCGCCGGTGCGATCTACGCGTTGCGCATGTTGGTCAACATCGTGACCTTCCCGGTGCGCCAATCCTATGCGATGGGGATTATCCCCGCTTCGGAGCGCTCGCGAGCCTCTGCGCTTTCGAATCTACCGGCGCGCGTCGGCTCGATGGGCGGGCCGCTCGTCGCCGGTGCGCTCATCGAACACGCATGGATCGGGTTGCCGCTGGAGTTTGCCTCGGCGCTGCAACTGCTCAACGCGGGGCTCGATTGGTTGTTTTTCCGCAACTTGCCGCCGCCGGAAGAAGTTGAAGGCGAGGTATGATGAATGTATTTGCAGTCCAATCGGCTACGGCCGGGCGTATCGAACGCGACCAACGCGAGATCCCAGCGCCCACGGCGGAGAGCGTCCGCATTCGCATCGAAGCATGCGGAATCTGTCACAGCGATGCGCTGACCGTCTACAACGTTTGGCCGGGAATCGCGTTTCCGCGCGTGCCGGGGCACGAAATTGCGGGCCGGATCGATGCGCTCGGCGAGCGTGTAACGGGCTGGAAGGTCGGCGACCGCGTCGGCCTCGGTTGGCATGGCGGACATTGCGGGCACTGCGACCGGTGTCGACGCGGTGATTTTCTTACCTGTCGTTCTTTGCAGGTTCCCGGTATCGTGTACGACGGCGGTTACGCCCAATATGCGGTCGCTCCGGCGAACGCGCTTGCACGAATTCCCGACGCGCTCACGGCGAGTGAGGCTGCGCCGCTCATGTGTGCCGGCGTCACCACGTTTAACGCGTTGCGCAACAGCAAAGCGCGCCCCGGCGACCTCGTGGCGATTCTCGGAATCGGCGGCCTCGGGCATCTCGGCGTGCAATATGCCGCGAAGATGGGCTTCGAAACCGTGGCGATTGCGCGCGGAGCATCGAAACGAGAACTCGCGCTCGAACTCGGCGCGCACCATTACCTCGATAGCGAACGCGGTGATTTCGGCGCCGCTCTGCAGAAGCTCGGCGGAGCGAAAGTGGTGCTGGCAACGGCAACCTCGGCGAAGGCGATGGAGCCGGCGATGGGTGGCCTCGCGATCGATGGATCGCTCACGATCGTCGGAGCCTCGATGGAGCCGCTCGCGCTAAACACCGCGGCGATGATCGGCGGGCGCCATAGCGTGACGGCCTGGCCCTCGGGAACCTGCGTCGACTCCGAAGCGGCGATGGCGTTTAGCGCGCAGAGCGGCGTGCGCGCCCGAATCGAAGAGCGGCCGCTCGAAGAGGCCCCCGCAGCATTCGATCGCATGATGAGCGGAGCGGCTCGCTTCCGCGTCGTGCTAACGATGTGAGCCGATAGCGGTGCATCGGTGGAGGCGGGCTCGCAGCATTACGCGCCCGCCGCCGCGAGCACCGCGCGCACGATCGTGCTCCGAAGACGCCCGTCTTCGAGTTGGAGCAGCCCTTCGATCGTGCACCCGGCAGGGGTCGTGACCGCGGTTTTCAGTGCGGCCGGGTGCTCGTCGCTCGCTAAGACCGATGCTGCCGCTCCAAGCATCGTTTGTGCGACGAGCGTGCGCGCGGTCTCATAAGAGAATCCCAACTTGATTCCGGCGTCGATCCATGCTTCGACGATGAGATAGACATAGGCGGGGCCGCATCCGTTCATCGCCGTTGCCGCATCCATCAGTCGCTCGTCGATCCGCACCGTGCGCCCCATCGCGCCGAAGATCGCCTCGCTACGTTCGAGATGCTCGACCGGGAGATTCGGCATTGCGCGCACCACGCCGACATGAGGCGGCAGGGCGGCGCGCAGCGAGGCCAGCGTCGTTTTTGCGGCGACGCTGATAAGCAGGCTTCCGTGCGGCATGCTCGGCGCAAGCAGCTCGACTGCTTCGAGCACCTGGTGCGGTTTCACGCACAGGAGCACGGCGTCGGCATCGGCGACCACTGCGATGTTATCGCCGCGCCCAAGAATCGGTACGGGCAGCAGCGGATCCACGCGGC
>DAHUYY010000001.1 GCA_027306845.1 Vulcanimicrobiota bacterium
TAGACCCGATCGCGCACGCTCTCCGCGGCACGACGCTGCACGTCGGAGAGGCCGCCGCGCAATTTCTCGAGCGCGCGCTCGCCCTTTCCTCCGAGCCCTAAATCCGCGACCAGCGACGACCCGGCGATGAAGAGCGCCTGGATTTCCTCATCGCCGAACTGCAGCAAAGCCCGGCGATAGCCCTCGCTTAAGGCGATGCCGCCGTTAGCACCACGTTCGGCGAAGACCGGCACGCCGGCGGCGGCGAGCGAATCGACATCGCGATAGACCGTGCGCTCGGAGATCTCCAATTTCGCTGCGAGTTCGCGAGCCGTGCAGCGCGGCCGCGCCTGGAGCAGCAGCAGTAATTCGAGGAGTCGATCGGCCTTCACCACGGTAGATTTGCAAATATGACAGTATCTGTCAAGTATCGCCGGCTACGATAGCCCGCAGTTACCACGCTGAAGGAGAACGACCCATGGAAACGACCTCATCGATCGTTCGCGCAACCGGAATCGATTGCGTGTGCTATCTCGCAAAAGATTTCAATCGCGCGAAGTCCTTTTACACCGACGTGCTCGGCTTACGTGCCGTGCAAGAGAGCGAGAGCTGGACCGAATTCGAGCTCGCCGACGGCTCCGCGTTCGCGATCGCGCATATGCCCGATAAATGGTATCCCGGTGGTGGAACGATGTTCGCCGTTTCCGATATTGAAGCTGCTCTCGCACAGGTTCGCGCTTCGGGCGTTACGATCTTAAGCGAGATTCAGGATTATCCGCCCTGTCGAACGGTCTGGTGCTCCGATACCGAGGGTAATATCTTCGCCCTGCACCAGCGTCGTTAGGAAACCCCTTCCCGCACGTCGCGCTTCGGTCGATTCCGGAGACGATTCCAGAGCGCAACCACCAGGCGGCCGCCTCCGCCGTAGCCCACGACCATCGCAAGCGGGACCAACGAGAGCTATGCGGGGCCCCTCGTTGCCGCCCAATACGTGCCGATCGATAAGAGCAGCGCGGAGAGCAACGCGGACGCGATGACCCTGACGATCCGCGCTCTTCCCGCATCGTCGAGAAAGGCGCCTCGACGACGATAGCTGCGCGTCGTCATCGCGGCACTCAGCACGAAATTTATTGCCAAGGTGGCAAAATATAACTCCGTGCCGATGACGCTATCGCTTAATGTCGCCGCATGAGCGCTGATCTGCATGAAGTAGGTCAATAGTGCGACGGTGGCGAGCCACGAAAATTTATCAGGATGTTTATCGTATCGGGATAGAAGACGACGCGAAAGATCCGATAGTGCGACCACCACATGAGCGCGACGATGGAAAAGGTAAAGAGATAATAGAGAAACCAAGAGGGATTGCTTACCAGCGCGATCGCGTGGCTCGGTATCACCAGCCCGAACGTGAGCTCGGCGAGGCTGAAGCCGATGACGATATCGCAAAAGGCTTCGAGCCGATGGACGAGATGTTCGTCGCGCTCCATAATCTTAAAGCGCGGCGTCGCCTAAAAGCGCGCGCGCCCGTTCGTTATTGTCGGTGCTAATTGCGACGACGGCGAAGCCCTCGTCGCGCCGGACGTGATGGAGCGAACGAATATTACTCTCCGCATCGCCGAGCCGTCGCGAGACGCCGGCGAGCGCACCGGGGCGATCTTCGATCCGCGCGAGCAGCACGTCGTCGGTCACGGCGGGGTGCCCCGCATCGGCGAGCGCGGCGAGCGCCTCACTTTCGCGTTCGACTTCGAGCCGAACCAGCGCCGCACTGCCGTGCGATTCAACGACAATCGCATGAATATCGACCCCGCGAGCGGCCAGCACCTCGGTGATCTCCGCCAACAGCCCCGGCCGATTCGGGACGATCGCTCTCAGGCTTTGCATGCATCCTCCTTCTCGCGCGATGTGGCGAGTTCGGCGACGAACGCATCGATCTGCTCGCGCCCCACATTCGGCAACACTAAGACGTGCGAAATATCACCGGCGGTGGCGAGTTGCCAACGTCGCTGCAACTCCGGGGAGACCCGCGGCAGCACCACCGTGATGGCGTTCGGGTTGCGCCAGGCCGGCACCCCGATCCCGACGAGCCGTTCCACCAGATACTGCGCGTTTGCTAACGAACGGGCGAGCCGCTCTCGGAGCCCGGATTCACCGAGCTGCTGCAGGCGATACCACAGCATGAGCGGGGAGAAGCCGCTTCGCGAGCCGGTGATCGTGGTGTCGAGGCTACCGATATAGTCGATCGTCCGCGCGATGCGCTGAACGTTGTGCTTGCGCGCGATAACGATGCCGCAGGGGATCGGTGCGCCCAAAAACTTGTGCCCGCTAATGGCGACGGAATCGGCGCCGTCGGCGAAATCCCATGCCGGTCGCGGCTCGAGATAGGCGGCGTATCCACCGGCGAGCGCGGCATCGGAATGAATGTACCGCTCGCGGATCGCCATGCGATCCATCATCGCGGCAATGCGCCCGATATCGTCGCGCGCCTCCGTCATCGTCGTGCCGATATTGGCAAATATAATCGGCGGTCGGTCGCGATGAATTTTGAGCGTTTCGAGGAGATCGTCGTAATCGATCTCGCCATTGCTTTGCGAGCGGATCGTAATATGCCGCATTCCCAAGAAATGTAGGTTTTTCGCAACGCTGTAGTGGGTCGCTTCGGAATAGTACACGATGCCGTCGGGGTGGAGTTCGCGCGCCAAATAGAGCCCGTAGAGATTACCCTCGGTGCCGCCGTTGGTCACATATCCCCACCAATCATCCTGCGGCGCCCGCGTCGCCGCGGCGAAGAACGCGACGACCTCCCGTTCGCACTCGCGCGTATGGACTCGATAGGTGCCTTGAGCGAACGGATCGCCGATGTTGTTGATCGGGAACGCCATGAAGCGCTCGATCTCGGAGTAATCGAAGTCCTTTGCAGCCGGGTAGCCGAGCGAATCTTCATTCGCCGACTTCAGCTCCTCAAATAACCGATCGAGGCGTTCCATCAGGGACATGCGACGAACCCTAGCCTGCCGAGCCTTGCGCTATGCCGCGCTTAGCTCTTCGAAGCCGCACGTAGTTGACGCAGCACGTACTGGAGAATTCCGCCGTGCCGATAATACTCCGCCTCATCGGGGGTATCGATGCGCACGCGGGCCTTAAAATGCACCGACTTGCCGCTTTGCGGATCGGTCGCCTTCACCTGGACCTCCATGCGCGGCTTCACTCCCCCGGAGATGCCGAGAATTTCAACGATCTCTTCGCCGCTTAATGCATAGCTGCCGGCGTTTTCTCCGTTGATAAATTCAAGCGGCAGTACGCCCATACCGATGAGGTTGCTGCGATGGATGCGCTCGAACGATTCGGCGATGACCGCGCGCACGCCAAGCAACGCCGGGCCCTTCGCCGCCCAATCGCGCGAGGAACCCGAACCGTATTCTTTACCGGCGATTATGACCAACGGCGTTCCGTCTTTCTTGTAACGCATCGCGGCATCGAAAATCGACATCTGCTCGCCGTTCGGTAGGTAGCGCGTCACGCCGCCCTCGACGCCGGGAACCAAAGCGTTGCGCAAGCGAATGTTCGCAAACGTACCGCGCATCATCACTTCGTGGTTGCCGCGACGCGCGCCGTAGGAGTTGAAATCCGCCGGCTCGATGCCGCGTTCGACGAGATATTTCGCCGCCGGTGAGTTCTTCGCAATCGATCCCGCCGGAGAGATATGATCGGTGGTGACCGAGTCGCCGAGGACCGCGAGCACGCGCGCGCCGACGATATCGGTTGTCGCACCCGGCTCGGCGGGCATGCCGTCGAAATACGGAGGGTTCTTAACGTACTCCGATTTCGGATCCCAGGCGTACCGTTCGCTTGCAGCGACGGCGAGGTTCGCCCAATTCGCGTCGCCGCGGAAGACGTCGGCGTAGCGCGATTTGAACATTTCGTCGGTGACGCATTGTGTGACGACGCGCGCGACCTCTTCGTTCGAAGGCCAAATATCGCGCAGATAGACGGGTTTCCCGTCGCTTCCCGTGCCGAGCGGCTCGTTCGTGAGATCGATATCGAGCCGGCCCGCCAACGCATACGCAACGACCAGCGGCGGCGAGGCGAGATAGTTCGCCCGCACCTGCGCGTGGATGCGCCCTTCAAAATTGCGATTACCCGAGAGCACCGCGCCGACAAAGAGATTGCGCTCCGAGATCGCCTCGCTGACCTCGGTCGGCAGAGGCCCCGAGTTGCCGATACAGGTCGTGCAACCGTAGCCGACGAGATTGAACCCAAGCGCGTCGAGCGAGCGCTGGAGATCGGCCTTCGCTAAATAATCGGTTACGACTTTGCTTCCCGGCGCGAGCGAGGTTTTCACCCACGGTTTCTGCTTGAGCCCGCGCTCCACGGCGCGTTTTGCAAGCAATCCGGCCGCGACGAGCACCGAGGGATTACTGGTATTGGTGCAACTGGTAATCGCCGCGATGACGACCGACCCGTCGGCGAGTTCGGCCGGCCCTTCGGCGAGCGCGACGCCGCCGTTTCCGCCCTCGTTCTGCATCCGTTCGGCACCGCGATTCGCAGGCGTGCGCGTCTTCGCATACTCGGCAAATGCGTCGTTAAAAGACGATTTCACGTCGCCGAGACGGACGCGGTCCTGCGGACGGCGCGGGCCGGCGAGGCTCGGTTCGACGGTGCCGAGATCGAGCACCAGCGTATCGCTATACTGCGGCTCGGGTGCGTCGTCGGTGCGGAAGAGTCCCTGCGCGCGCGCGTAGGCTTCGACTAGCGCGATATGTTCGGGCGCGCGCCCCGTGAGCCGCATATATTCCAGCGTCCGATCGTCGATGGGAAACATCGCAACCGTCGAACCGAACTCCGGCGACATGTTGCCGATCGTCGTCCGGTCGGCGACCGGCAGTCGGCTTAAACCCGTCCCGTAAAACTCGACGAACTTCCCGACGACGCCCTTCTTACGAAGCATCTGCGTTACCGTCAGCACTAAATCCGTTGCCGTGACGCCTTCGCGAAGCGCACCTTCGAGTTTGAAACCGATAACTTCCGGAATCAACATCGTCACCGGCTGCCCCAACATCGCGGCTTCGGCCTCGATCCCACCGACGCCGAAGGCAAGAACCCCTAATCCGTCGACCATCGTCGTGTGCGAATCGGTGCCGACCGCGCTATCGGGGTAGGCCACGGCAGTCGCCGGATCGTAGGCAACCCCGGCTCCGCCGGCTCCGAAAATGACGCGCGCGAGATATTCGATGTTGACTTGATGGACGATGCCGGTATCCGGCGGAACGGCGCGGAAATTCGCGAGCGCGGATTGCCCCCACTTCAAGAATGCGTAGCGTTCGCGATTGCGCTCGAATTCGATCTCGGCATTGCGATCCGCTGCATCGGCAGTACCGAAGCGATCGACCTGTACCGAGTGGTCGATGACGAGTTCGACCGGCTGCAACGGGTTAATCGCGTTGGGGTCGCCACCCATCGCCGCCATCGCATCGCGCATCGCGGCGAGATCGACGACGCACGGAACGCCGGTAAAATCTTGTAAGAGCACGCGAGCCGGGCGAAACGCGATCTCTTTTTCGGAGTGCGTACGCGGGCTCCAGCGAGCGAGCGCTTCGATATCGGCTTTCGTTACCGAACGGCCGTCTTCAAAACGCAGAAGATTCTCTAAAAGAATCTTGATCGAATAGGGTAACGTCGCGAGATCGGCGAGCCCCGCTTCATGCAATGCGGCGAGGCGGTAATAGGTGTAGGATCGGTCGTCGACGCGCAGCGTGCCGACGGCGTTAAAGCTTGATTTTTGAGCGCTCATGATACGAGCGTTACTTTCGGCTCCCCTTTTGCATAGCCCTCGACGACAATTCGCGTGTCACCCGACAAAAGTCTCCATAATGGCTCGACCACGAGCGCGGTACGCCATGCCGAGAGCCCGAGCAGCTCGCCGAGTTCCTCGGCGCTCGCGGGTGCTTCGCGTGCGGCGCGCTCGAGAGCGGCACGCGTCACCAGGAGCCCCTGCGGCAAGCCGGCGTCGCGGGCGGCCTCGCCGACGGCGACCCCCAGCAGCGTCGCGAGCGTCTCGCGATCGGAGCCGAGCGGCCGGTGCGGGCGTTCGGGCAATTCGTCCTCTGGGATCGCTTCGCCGCGCTCGACCGCCGCGAGAAAACGCATGCCGAAATTCCTTCGCGCGTTGCTCTCCAAGCGTCGCAATTGCGCGAGATCGTCGAGATGTTTCGGGCGTAATTGTGCGATACCGCCGACGACATCGTCGGGGACCACGAACTTCGGTGGAATGTCACGTTCTTTCGCTATTGCGTCGCGTTCGGCGACGACTTCGGCGAGAACGCCGAGTTCGCGTCGGTTCATGCGCACCGCACCGGGAATTTTCATATACGCGCGCCGCAGATCGAAACGATATTTTTCGGGATTCGCTAACGCGATGCATTCTTGTTCGCACCACGATTCGCGCCCCCGTTCGCTCAATTTTTGCTGCAATGCATCGTGCATGGGGAGCAAGTGAATGACGTCGTCAACAAGATATTCCATCTGCTTCTCGCTCAACGGTCGCGTCGACCAATCGCTGACGGTCTGCGTCTTTGCGAGCCGAACTCCAACGAGATCGCGCACGAGATCGGCGAGCGATATCTGCATGCCGTAACCGAGAAACGAAGCCGCGACCTGCGTATCGAAGAGCTTCGGCGGTACGCTTCCGAAACGCTCGGCGAAGATCTTGAGATCGCTTTGCAGTGCGTGGCCGACAACGGTGATGCGTTCGAGAGCGGCAACGAGCGGTTGCAAATCGATCCCCGGCGCGAGCGGATCGACGATCGCCGTGTATCCCGGCAGCGCGAGTTGCAACACCATCAAACGCGGGGCGTAACTGCGCTCGGCATGGAATTCCGTATCGAGCCCAACCCGTTCGCTGCCCTCGAGGCGCGCGCAAAGAGCGGCGATGCCGGCGGCGTCGACGATGAGTTCGTTCGTCACGGGGTTGCAATCGGCGAAGGCGGAGGCGTCGAAGGAAGCGGCGTCGGTCGAACGCGCCGGAAGTGAATGTGGAACGGGTGAGCGTGCTTATCGATATACACTTTGGCCCGACGTTCGTAACGTCGCATCGCATTCCCCGCGCGGCGTTCGTACCCGTGCACCAGGATCGTCACGCGATCTCCGCCGATCGCCAGCAGCGTGCAGATGGGGATCGCGACGGCGCACATCGTGTAGATCTGCCGGATGAGCGGGACGCGCATCACCGCCGCCGTTGCGGTGGCAACGGTCCCGCCGAAACCCGGAATCACGCGAACGCAGATGAGAAACATCGGCGATCCCGGCTTAAAGCGCCGAGTCCACGCGGGCAGACGTTTGAGATAGGCATCGAGATCGAGCAGGTGGGTGGCGTGCCGGTTCACCCAATATCCCAACATGGCCGCAAGGACGAGCCCGACCGCGTTGATGACCGAACCCCAGAGCGGCCCGAAGATCGCGCCGTTCATCACGGCCAGGGCGTCGGTCACCGAGAACGGCGCCGAGGCGACGATTGCAAAGACGATCGTCGCCATCGGATAGGCCCAGCCGCCGATCGACCGGATAAAGCGATCGACCTCCGGTTGGTACCGAATGACGAGGGCCGCCAGGGTGAACGAGAGCAGCAACAGGGCGATACCCCCGACTTTGCGCAGAAGGCGTGGCCGCTCGCTCGAATCGGAAGTCGCGCTCATCCCGCCCTAATGCGCGCTCGGAGCTGCTCTCTCCCTGTCGATCCGCCGCCGATTGCCGTGCCCGGAAGGCGCGCATGCGAAGATCGGATAACGGGAGCCGAATGAGACGCCGATCCTTCCTTTTCGTCGCGCTCGCACTCGTCGGCTCGATGCCCAGCGTGCTCTCGGCCTCGCCGAAGAACCTACGTATCGCGTACGCAGGCTCGATGGGTGCGGTGATGGATCGCGCGCTCGGGCCGCAATTTGCACGGAGCACGGGCGTCGGTTACCAAGGAATCGGGGCCGGCGCATACGGATTGGCGCACCTTCTTGCATCGGGGCGCCTGCAAGCCGATCTCTTCATTTCGATCACGCCGGGGCCGATCCGCATTTTGCAGCGCGCCGGGCTCGTTTCGCGCGCCTTTCCCATCGCTCGCACGCAGATGGTGATCGCCTACAGCCCGAAAAGCCGCTTCGCGCGAGAACTCGATGCTGCCGCGCGTGGCAGCATCGCCTGGTGGCGCGTGCTTGAAATGCCCGGCCTGCGCTTCGGGAGAACCGACCCCGCGACCGACCCGCAAGGGCAGAGCATTCTCTTCACCATGCAACTCGCCGCATCGTATTATCGCCAACCCGATCTCGCGAAACGCATTCTCGGCTCCGCGAGCAATCCCGAACAAATTTTCACCGAGGCCTCGCTTTTGAGTCGGCTTGAAAGCGGCGAGATCGATGCATCGTCGGGATACGAGAGTGCGGTGCGCTCGCTCCATCTACCGTTTATCGGGCTCCCTCCGGAGATCGATCTTGGGGATCCGGCGTTCGCAGGCCGGTACGCGCGCGCGACGATCCGCACCAAGATGCACGGGAAGATGGAGACGATCCATCCCCAACCGCTGGTCTTCTATGCCGCGGTATTAAAAAACGCCGCCGATCCAAACGCTGCGCGCGCGTTCATCGCCTTCGTGCGTTCGCCCCGCGGCGAGGCAATTCTACGCCGGTTCGGGTACCAACGGCCGCTCGGCCGACCGCTCTGATGGCGCGACGCCGACCGCGGGAATCATGGTGGCTCGCAATTCCCGCGCTGTTGTTTCTGATTGCGCCCTTTTTCGCGCTGGTTTTCGCGACGCGGTGGACGCATTTTTCGCTCGATCCCGGCGACTGGTCGGCGATCGGCGTCTCGCTGGGATACGGCGCCTGTGCGATGCTCGTGGTCGTCGCGCTCGGAACGCCGTTTGCTTGGTGGCTCGCGCGCACGCATTTCCCCGCGCGGTGGGTCGCCGATGCAATCGTGCTGTTGCCGCTGCTCTCACCGCCGCTCGCATTGGGAATCGTTCTGGAGACGCTCTACGGGCCATACGGCGCGGCTGGTGCGCCGCTGGCGCGGCTCGGGTTACTGCTGACGAATTCCGCCCCCGCGTTCGTCCTTGCACTGACGTATGGTGCATTGCCGTTTTTCATCGTGCTCGCACGCGCGGCATTCGAAGGGGTCTCCCCGGAGTACGAAGCGCTCGCGCGGACGTTAGGTAAATCACAGCCCGCGATCTTCTTTACCGTTACTCTTCCGCTCGCACGCGTCGGCTTAGGTGCGGCACTCGCCATCGCGTGGGTACGAGCGCTCGGAGAGTTCGGCATCTGCCTCATCGTTGCGTATTTCCCAATGGGCATACCGGTGCGACTCTGGGTGAATCTGCAAGATGTCGGGCTCGGCGCGGTCTTCCCGCTGCTCTGGATCTTTTATCTGGTCGCGCTTCCACTGCCGCTCTGGCTCGGGTTGCGCGCGCAACGGAGAAGCGTCGCATGACGGGCGTGCACGTCGCCTATCGCATCTTCGAACCGATCGAACTTGAGGTGGAGTTCGATATCGCCGGAGTGACGGTGCTCCTCGGTGCAAACGGCGAAGGGAAGAGCACGATTCTTCGCGCGCTCGCCGGGCTGCTGGCGGCGGAGGGCACGCCGTTCTCCGGGCTCCCCCCGCAACGGCGGCCGATCGCCTATCTCCCGCAAGAGCACTTGCTTTTTCCGCACCTGCGTGCGTGGGAGAACGTCGCGTTTGCCTTCGACGAGCGCACCCATCGGCGCGAACGGGCGCTCGCATTACTCGCCCGATTCGATATCCAAGAACTTGCCGAGCGATTTCCGCACCAACTCTCCGGCGGCGAGCGCCAGCGGGTTGCCATCGCGCGGGCGTTCGCACGCCGGCCGCAACTCGTGCTCTTCGACGAACCGACCTCCGCTCTCGATAAAAGTGCGCGCGAGGCTTTTCTCTCGACCGCACTTCCAGCGCTCCGTGACGCCGGAATTCCGACGCTCGCCGCCACGCACGATCCCGCGTTGGTCGAGGTCGCCGATTGCACCGTGCTGCTGCGCGATCGTAAAATCGTCGTCGCGTAAAGCAGCACCGCCGTCATCCCGAGTAGCTGCCGAAGGCAGCGTATCGAGGGAGCGCTTCTCGCGCGCCTCGATACGGGCGCTAAAGCGCCCTACTCGGCGTGACAGTATCTCCATCACCCCGAGTAGGCGCACCGCTGTCATCCCGAGTAGGCGCACCGCTGTCATCCCGAGTAGCTGCCGAAGGCAGCGTATCGAGGGAGCATTGCGCGGTTATTTAATCACGTGCCAATCGTTCATCACGTATTGAGCGCCGCTCTGCGTGACCGTGAGCGTGCCGTCGCCGAAGGCATCGACGGCAAAGGTCGAGACCTGCGAGCCGGAGCTATTGGTGAGCACGCCGCTGATGAAATTGCTGCTGGTCGGCGGCTGCGAGGTATTCGTCGTTACGTTCAGCGTATCGCCGTCGACGAGTTGTGCGTTGGTAACGCTGAGATTTTCGAGCAAGCCGGCCTTATAGGTAGCGGTGATCGGAATCGAATAGGTGCCTTTGCTCGTTCCGCCGGTCAGCGTGAAATCCGGCGTCGAGATCGGGCAAGAAGTATTTTGCGTTCCGGTCGCGATATTGAGCGCGCCGATTCCGCCGACATAGCTGGTACCCGATTGCGTGCCGCTATAGGTGACCGAGCCGTCGCTGTTGAGGGTTCGCGTTCCACCGGGGAGATCGCCGCCGGCCCAACCGAAGGTTTCATTGAGCGAGGAGATTCCCGTTGCGTTAAACCCGGCGCTATCGCCGCAGTAGGCGCTTGCCCCCGCATTGGCCGCGCCGATGCTGTATTCGGCACTCGATTCGATGCTTTTAATTCCGGTGAGATTGAGCGTGCTCGTCTGGATGCGGTCGAAACCGTCGGCGACGATGGGATAGCCGTTATTGCCGAAGGTCGCATTCGAGATCGTCACGTTGTCGCTGCGCACCGAGCTGGCCGTGTTGTTTCCTTGCGGGTACTGCGATACGGTGCGCGAGACGCTCTCGGCATTGGTGCCGATGACGGTATACTTGCGCACGGTGTCGCGCGCGATCTGCGTGCAAGCTTGATCGTAGAAGACGATCCGCTCGCTGGAGTTGGCGTCGCCGTTTTTATCGGGCACGAAATACTCGACGCCGTTATTGCATTGTCCGTTGGTGACCGCTTGCGCGCCGCGCCCGACCGTTGCGAGCGGGCTGCCGACGCCGCTCTCGACGCTGTTGAGCGTCTTCACCGGTGAGCCAACGGCGTTCGCCGATGCAATCGAATCCTCCGATTGCGTTTGCGCGCTTTGCGGCGCAGAGCCCGTGCTTCCCGATGGGCTTCCGGGGATGCTCGGGGCGCTGCCGGAGGCTCCGCCACCGCATCCGGCGAGCAAGAGTGCAGCAAGAGCTGCATAGACTACTTGGTTGCGCATGATCTTCTCCTCGATTCGTTTTAGAAAGTTACGGCTACGAACAGAAGTCTAGGCGAAACGAAATACGCAATCTTTAGAACGACATGAGAACGCCCGCGTGAAGCGGGCGTTCTCATCCGATTCTCACGTTCGCGAGCGAACGCTTCCTCAACTACATTGCGTCGGGGCGGCCCATTGCATTGAAGTGGTAGACCGCCGCGAGATCGTGCATCGCCTGGGTTAACACGGCGTGGTAATCCGCGTCGGCCGCGATGCCGAATTTCGCGTCGATATCCTTCATGACTTGGACGTGAATGGGGTGCGAGACGGCGCGATCGAGCAAGACCTCAACGTTGAAGCCGCGCCCGGTCTGTCCGGCGGCCCAGAGCGCTCCGGCGAGTGCCTTTCCGTCGTTAGGGTTCGGGCTCGGCGTCTTCGGCAGTGCGATATGTTTTGCTGTGACGATTCGTAATGAATCGGCGACAACGAAGTTGAAGACCTTGAGAAACGTGGCTACTTTATTCGCTCCGAACTTTTTATTCAGCGAAGCGACTTCCGCACCGGTCTTCGCACCGGCGAGACGCTTCACCAGAGCGAGCGAACTGAAGTGCGCCGGGCCGCCGCCGGCGACGATCATCGAGAGCGTGACGGGAAGCGCCGGAGCGCCGGTATAGACGCCGGGGCCGGAGAAGCGCGAGGGAGAGGTCGTGACGTTTGGAAGCAATTTGCCGTGCGACATCATCATGTCGCCGCTCATGCTGCTCGCCGACGCGATGCCGGTGAGGGTGGCGACGCCGATCGCGATCGCCAGAAAAGTTCGTTGGAGTTTCATCGGTAAAATTTCGTCCTTTCGCAGGGTAGAGGCGTAGACGTGTCTCGCCATCTGCCTCCCTAACGGGCGAACTTACCGCTTGGATTGGAGATTCTCTAACTCGGCAATCGCGCTGCGATCTTCGGAATCCTCGCTCGGGAGTTCCGCGAACCACGCATCGAAGATCTCTCCCAGCACGGCTGCGCTCGTCGAGCGCAAGCTCGCACAGAGAACGTTCGCATCGTTCCAGCGGCGAGCGCCCGCGGCGGTCGGCGCATCCCAACAAAGCGCGGCGCGGATGCCGCGAACCTTGTTTGCCGCAATGCTCACCCCGGTGCCCGTCCAACAGAATAGAATGCCGCTCGTGCAGAGCCCCGATGCAACCGCCTCGCCGACCGCTCGGCCGACGCCGGGCCAACCTACCGGCGCGCCTTCAGCGAGCGCTCCGAACAAACGCAGCTCGTGCCCCCGTCGCCGCAAATCTTCGCAGGCAAACAGAGCCGTTTCGTGCCGTTCATCGCTTCCTACCGCAACGATCATCGCTTCCTCCTTCGTACCCGGCATAGGACGGATGCGCTACGGCAGAAAAGGAGGCCTGCGATGAGCAAAATTCCTAGAGCCGCCACCGTGATGCTTCTGCGCGATATCGAAGGCGAGCCGCAGCTCTTCCTCGTGCGCCGTACCGCGAAGAGCGCGTTCGCACCCGACGCCTACGTCTTCCCGGGCGGAACGGTCGATCTCGCCGACACGCTTCCCGCCCTTCACGCACGCATCGACGGCGCCGCCGCGCGCGAGACGGGTGCGCTCTTCCGCGAGACCCGCACTGAGGCGCTGCCGACCGATGTCGAACACCCGGGCCCGCTCGAGCGCGCCTCGATTCTCGCAGCGGCGCTCCGCGAGCTCTTCGAGGAATCCGGCCTTCTGATGGCGTTTCCCCGCGACGACGCAGCCCCTCCGCCGAGCGCGGAGCAGCGCGCGACATGGCGGGCCGCACTGCGCTCCGGCAGTATGAGTTTCCTCGATATTTTGGAGCAAGGCGATCTCATCGCCGCGGGTAGTGCGTTGGCGCTGTTTTCGCACTGGGTGACACCGCCGGGCGAACCGCGGCGCTACGACACCTATTTTTTTATGGCGATCGCACCGCCCGGACAGGTGGCAACTGCGGATCGTAGCGAGACCCACGACGGGCGCTGGCTCTCGGCGAAGGCGGCACTCGCGGCCTACCGCGCCGGCGAACTCAATCTCGTCTACCCCACGATCAAGCATCTCGAACGCCTGATCGACTGCGAAGACAACTCGATTGCGATGCGCCTCGCGCTCACGAAACCGGTCGTAACGATTCAGCCGACGATGCACCCCGACCGCGGATTCGTCATGCCGTCGCATCTCGAGAACGTGTGGTAGATCGCGTCGCACTCTTGCGCGCGCCGAACCCCTCGGCGATGACGCTCGATGGAACCAACACCTGGGTTCTCGCCTCGCGCACCGGTGAGGCGATTTGCATCGATCCCGGACCCGCAATTCCAGCACACGTCGAGCGCATCGTCGCATATCTCCGCGAGCACGATCTCGTTTTGCGCGCGATCGCGCTCACGCACGGACACCCCGATCACGCGCCCGCCGCGCCGCTTCTCGCCGCGGCGACCGGCGCGCGGACGTACGCTCACCGTTATTCGGCGGCTCAGCACGATGAGATGCTCGACGATAACGACGAGCTTTCTTTCGGCGATCTGCGACTCGTCGTTATCGACGCCCCCGGCCACACGCTCGAACACCTCGTTTTTTACGAACGTGAGAGCGCGACGCTCTTTACCGGCGATACGATTTTAGGAAGCGGCACCGTCGTGATCGCGCCGCCCGGCGGTGCGATGCGCCCCTATCAGGCAACGCTGCGACGATTGCTTGCCGAGTTCGGCGATGCGCGCGCGATCTGTTGCGGGCACGGACCGATCGTGACGGAAGCGCGAGCGAAAATCGAAGAGTATATCGCGCATCGAGAACGACGCGAGGCCGAACTCCTCGCAGCACTTGCGGCGGGGACACAAACGATTCCCGATCTCGTCGAACGCATCTATCGCGATGCCGATATGCGGCTCTGGGCGGCGGCGGCGCGGCAGATGCTCGCCTATCTCATCGCTCTCGAAGAAGAGCACCGCGTGCGAGCCGTACGGCTCGACCGGCCGCTCACGCAACGCGAACATGCGATCCTCAACCCCGATTGGGTCAACGTCGTCGGCGCGGAGCATGCACCGCTGGTAGAAGCCGAACTCGGCGCGCAATTGCGGCTCGACGCGATCTACGAATATTCGGTTTTGTAGGTTTTTCGTTGACGTATCGCTCGGCTGGAGAGGCGACGCGAATAGCCGCTTTCGATGCGCCACCTCTCCAATGGGCGGGAATTCTTGTTTCGTTTTCCCCTCTCTCAAGCGAAAAAACGTTGCGATGTTAATTGCGAGGGTTCCGCCAATCAGTGCTATTAACCCGCTGTTAGCAACTCCGGGCGTTGGATGCTCGATAAACAGCGTAGCCACCAAAACCGCGAGTCCGTACAAAAAAGAAATGGCGCCGATGATGTATGCGCCGACGTATTGATTAATCATATTTTTTCTCCATCACTATTGCTGCTAAAATTTACAACCTTGGAGAGCTGCGTTATTTTGATCATCTTTTAGTTGCATTTACAATTTCTTTCAGATGAAGCAAAGTTGATGGACCGGCCCGCTTCCTGTTTGTACGCGCTAACTCCTTTTACATTAAGGGCGCATTCACGGTCGGGAGCCGCTACGGAATGGCAACCACGACCTTGCCGAAATTCGCTCCCGATTCGAGACGCTCGACGGCGGCAACGATATCCCGCAACGGGAAAACCGCGCCGACGACCGGTTCGATGCGTTTATCGGAGACCAGTGCGAGCATCTCGCGAAAATCCTCCGGGCTTCCCATCGAGGAACCCAAGATGTCGAGTTGCTTCCAGAAAATAGAGAACGGGCGAATCTTCGCATCGCCGCCGGTACCGCCGTAGATCGCGACCCGCCCACCCGGGCGTACGAGATCGAGAATCCGCGCAAACGTCTCACCGCCCGATCCGTCGATCGCCGCATCGATCGGCCCGACGCCTTTGAGCGCTTTGAACCACTGCGGATCGGCGGCGTAATTGACCGTGACGTCGGCACCAAGCGCGCGCGCGCGTTCGAGTTTTTCATCGCTACTTGACGTCACCACCGCGCGAGCGCCGATCGCTTTAGCGAACAGCAGCGCAAAACTCTGCACGCCGCTACCGATGCCGGGAATCAACACCGTCTCGCCGGCCCGCAAACGCGCGCGCGTTACGAGCGCTCGATACGCCGTAAGCCCCGCGAGCGGCAATGCTGCCGCGTGTTCGATATCGAGATGCGCGGGCTTTGCATGCACGTTCTCCGCCGGGACGCAGACGAATTCCGCGAGCGTACCCGGGTGCGGCATTCCGAGAATCCCACTGCCTTCGGCCCAAATCCGGCGGTTCGGGCCCCAACCAAGCATGGGATCGAGCACGACCTCATCGCCGCATCGCAGCCCCGAGACCCCCGCCCCAATCGCCTCGACCTCCCCGCAGCCGTCGGAGCCCGGGGTACAGGGAAGCGCGATGCCCGGATAGAGGCCGCGGGTGATGAATGCGTCGCGCCGGTTCAGGGCGGCGGCGCGGAGACGCACGCGGATCTCCCCGGCGGCAGGTTCGGGCGCGGGCATCTCCTCGACGCGTAAGTGCGACGGGTCCCCAATGCTATGTAATCGAGCGGCAATCATAACGCTCGCCCTACGCGCTCGCAGTCGCGCGCACCTATCGCAGGTCGCCCCGGAACGCGGCGCCAACCTCGCACTTGTATGAAAATCGGCTCCGCACTCAAAGGGCTCGCAAAGCTTCAGCGCTCCTTCGATCTCCGCGTCGGCCCGATCCGGGCAAGCGGCATCCCGGCAATTTTGCTCGGAACCGCCGCGGTCGTGCTCGCCGCCGGGGCGGCGCGCGCACTCGTGCGTGCAGGGGAGGCCCTTCCCGAAACGCTTCGCGAAGCCAAGGGGTTAGCACAGTCGCTGCGCGATGCGCGCCCCACCCACCTCAACCCATAAGAGAATTCATGATCGATAACGCCTCCCTCACCGCCCTCGTGCGCGCCGCCATGCCCGATGCACGCGTCGCGATTCACGACCGAACCGGCACGATGGATCACTTCAACGTCGAAGTTATCTCCGCAGCATTTGCCGGCCTCAATCCACTCGACCGCCATCGGTTAGTCTATCGCGCGCTCGATGCGGCGCTCAAAGACGGGCGCATTCATGCCCTCGAAATCACCACGAAACTTCCGGAGAACTAACAATGTCCGACGCACTGCAAGGCGAGATCGCCGAAGAGATCGCCGCCCACAAAATCCTCGTCTACGGAAAAGGGACGAAAACGATGCCGCGTTGCGGTTTCACCCTCGAGACGATCGAATTTTTCAACAACTTCGGCTATCCGTTTGAAGTGATCGACGTGCTCGAAAATATGCCGAAGCGCGAAGCGCTGGCGAAAATGACCGATTGGCCGACGCTGCCGAAGGTTTTTATCGACGGTAAGTTTTACGGCGACACCGATATTCTCGGGCCGATGGCCGAGAACGGCGAGCTCGCGACGCTGTTGGAAAACGCATTCGGCTATCGCGCGGAGAGCAAGCCCGTCATCAATCTCCGCTAACGCAAACGCGTGGAGTACGAAACGCTCGTCGAAATCGAGACGCTACGGTCGCATTTGCACGACCCCGCCTGGGTCGTCATCGACTGCCGCCATTCGCTGGCGAATTTCGCCGCCGGGCGTGCCGCCTACGCGGAGGCGCACCTTCCCGGTGCAGCCTTTGCCGATGTCGAACGCGATCTCAGCGGCGAAAAAAACGGGAGCAACGGCCGCCATCCGCTTCCCGATCGTCGCGATTTCGCCGCGTTTCTCGGGAGAATCGGCGCCGACGAGCGCAGCCAAATCGTCGCGTACGACGAAGGCGCGGGCATGTTCGCCGCGCGTTGTTGGATGCTGGTGCGCAATCTCGGGCACGCGCGGGTCGCGATTCTCGACGGCGGCTTTGCGGCGTGGGAGCGCTCGGGAGCGCCGACCGAACGCGGAGCAGATCGACGCGCGCGAATCGCGCGCCACTTCCCCATCGGTGCACCGCTCGATCCCGTCGTCACCGCCGCCGAACTCTTGCGCGAGGTCGACGGTGGTTCGCTGCTACCGGTCGATGCGCGCGCCCCGGAGCGCTTTCGCGGCGAGAGCGAACCGATCGATCCGGTCGCCGGGCACATTCCCGGAGCGAAAAACCGTCCGTATGGTGCGAACTACCGCAGCGACGGGCACCTGCGCTCGGCGCAGGAGTTACGGGTCGAGTTTGAAGTGCTTGGCGAACCGGATCGCCTGGTGCATTATTGCGGCTCCGGCATCTCTGCAGCGGCGAACCTCTTTGCGGCGACCGCAGCCGGCCTTCCCGGCGGCCGCATCTATGCCGGCTCCTGGAGCGAATGGTGCGCGGATCCGGCGCGCCCGGTCGAGCGCGGCTAAACGCCGCGCCGTAGCGGTGGCGGCACCGCATCGGGCTGAATGAACGGGCCGACAGGCGAGTCGAGCAGCCGTTCGATCTCCTCCCGCTCGGGAATGCGCGCTCCGTCGCGCGCGGCGGTGACGATACAGTAGAAGCCGAAGCGCTCCTCGCCGCGATTGATGAATTGGTGGAGTTCGAGCGGGGCGACGTAGACGACGTCGCCGGCGGCAACCTCCTCAACCCGCTCGCCGACGACCGCGTGCCCGAGCCCTTGCCCGATAATGACGTAATGCTCGTGCTCGTGGCGTTCGAGGCGCGAAGCCGCACCGGGCTCGAGCTCGAAAAAGCGCAGCTCGAGTTGCGGACCCGGCGCCCCCGGCTCGGGCTTCCAACCACCGACGATGGTATGGCGTGCGATTCCCACGGCGGCTCCGGGGCGATAGCCCTCGGCCTCGACCCCTTCCCAACCCGCGCCTTGCTTGTGAATGACCCGTCGCTGCATGGGCGCTATCCTACCACGTCGGCGGGCGGCGCTCTAGAACATCTCGGTCGAACTGCCGATATTGATGGCATGCGCCCGATCGCTCTCTTTGCTTTTTTTGCAAGCCTCGCTATCGCTGCTCTCGCTCTCTCACCGCTCCGAAGTTCCGCTCGCGCCACGGCCCGAGCCGCCGCGTCCTCCTCCGCAGCGCAAGCGTCGGCGCCGCTCGACGAGTATTTCGGCCGCATGAAGCTGAGCCCGATCGGCATCGGCAACGAACTGCACCTCATCGCTACGCGCTCGCGAAATGCAAACGACGCGCGAAACTCGCTGCCGTTACTGACGCTCCTCGAAGATTCGATGCACGACTGGGAGCACCGGTACCCTCATGACGACTGGATTCCCATGAACCTCGCGCGTCTGGAGCACGATTATCTACTCGTTCCAACGTTGGGCGGGCGCATTCATGCGATGCACGTGATCGAATGGCTTCGCTCTGATTACCCCGGTAGCCCGGCCCTCGATCGCGCGCAACGCGAAGCGGAGCGAGCGATGGGCATACCGACGCCGACTCCATCACCCGTGGCGTCCTCCACCCCTCAACCGGAGGCGAGCGCAACGCCGACGCCGTAGACGGCGCTCATGCCGAACTACTGGCTTTTCAAAAGCGAACCGCAGAGCTATTCCATCGAGGATCTGCGACGTGACGGAACGACACCATGGAGCGGCGTTCGCAATTATCAGGCGCGCAATTTCATGCAGGCGATGTCGGTGGGCGACGAGGGTTTCTTCTATCACTCGTCTTGTGCCGTACCCGGGGTGGTCGGCATCTGCCGCGTCGTGCGCGCCGCCTACCCCGATGCAACCGCCTTCGATTCGCGCAGCGAATATTACGACCCGAAAAGTTTGCCGGACAACCCTCGTTGGTTCAATGTCGATGTAGAGTTCGTCCGTGCGTTTTCCGATGTCGTGCCGCTGACGCGTCTGCGGGAGATCGCCGCGCTTGCAAAGATGCCGTTGCTGCAGCCCGGCCAGCGCCTTTCGGTGCAACCCGTTCGCGTTGCGGAATGGCGCGCTATTCTCAAGCTCGCTTGAACGAAGATGCCTCTGCCATCCCGAGTAGCAATATCGCTCCGTCATCCCGAGTAGCAATACCGCTCTGTCATCCCGAGTAGCCGCGCAGCGGCGTATCGAGGGATACTTCGGCACGGCGCCTCGATACGGCGCTTTCAGCGCCTACTCGGCGTGACAACGCCATACACGGCGCGACAACGCCATACGCGGCGTGACAACGCCATACGCGGCGTGAGAACGCCATACGCGGCGTGACAACGTCATACGCGGCGTGACATTAAAAAAGAGCTGGGGTCGCAAATGCTAGCCCAGCTCTTTTTTTTTATCGACGTCGCGCGCCGATAGCGCTTCGAATTAGAACTTGGTTGAGAGAATGAAGCGATAGGTTGCCGGCCCGAGCACGTTGCCGACGGTCGCCGCTTGCGAACCGTTGACGAGCGGCACGGGAACGCCGCCTCCATAGACCGGGAAGAGACCGTTGTAGGCGTTGAAGATGTTATCCCCGGAGATCTGGAAGTCAAAACGTTTGTTAATCGGCACGCGGACGGTAACGTAACCGATTCCGAACGGCGGACGATTCAACGAGTTGTTATTCCCGTAAAGCGTGTCGCCGAATGCGGCGTAGAGGCCGCCCTTGGAGCGGAAGTTGAGTTCGAGGTTCGCCTGCGCGTAGGGCAAGCGCGTATTCATCGAACCGATCGTGCTGCCGTACCCAATGCCGCCGCCGTTGAAGTTTTGGTTGGCGATGACGTTGAGATTTTGGTTCTGCGTGCAATTCGGTCCGGGAGTGGAGCAATAGAAGTACTGCGGCAGATTGTACACATAACCACGCGAGAGATCGCCTTCGAGTACGTAGCCGAGTCCGACGTGCGGAAGGCTACGCAAGCCGAGTTCGATTCCCTGGAAACGCGCGTTGCTCAGGTTCACGTTCGACTGATAGAAGACCGGCGTGTTCCCGGGAGCGACGGGGCTGCACTGTACCTGCGGGCTCGCACAGGTGTACGGGCTGGGGTACGTCTGGCCGAAGAACTTGTTAAACAAGTTGGTCTGGTAGAGATCGACGGTTGCAACCGAATTTGCCTTCGGCATACGGAAGCTCGCGCCGAGATCGAAGCCATAGGCCGTCTCGGGTTTAATGCCGCCGTTGTTGGTTTTTAAGGTCGCGATGCCGGTCGACGAGCTGTAGGCCGCCGTCGGGCTTGCGATCTGGCTAAGCAACAAGAGATATGGCGGTGCGATCGCCGAACCGATCGAAAGGCGGACCGCCGTGTTCGAGTCCGGGCGATACGTCAGTGCGAAACGGTCGTCGAAATGCGAATTTGTCGTCGAACCGAACGTTACGTTCGAACCGTTGATCGCGCAATTCGAGAAGCCGAACGCAAACGGACACGAGACGGGGTAAGTGCTGTTGTAGATGTTTTCGTAGAGCGTCGCATAACCGCTCAACTTCGGGTTGATGCGGAAGTGGCCACGCAACGTAAACGTCGTGAACTTCTGCGCCGAACCGGTCGGCAGGTTGACGCTGACGAACGAGCTCTTCGAGTACGACGTCGTCGTCGAAACGGTCTGGTCGATTCCGAAGCTCAGCGTATTGCTGCCCATCGGGTGGAGATAGAGGAACGAAATTCCCGAAAGAGCATCTTGCTCGGTCTGCAGATAGCTGCTGTTTATTGCCAGCGTCACCGGGGTGCCGTTGTAGAAAACCGGCGCAGCCGCGCAGACGTTGTTCGTGATTTTCGCCGGGCACGCGGAACCATAAAGGGTCTGCGACACCAAACTCGGCGTGCCGTTGGGGTTGCCTTCCGTAATCTGGCGCAAGATCGACGCGTGATAGTAGCGCGCGAGCACCGTATCGCGGCCGAGCGTCGAGCGAATCTCGCCTTGCAGAATCGGCTCGTTATTGATCTCTTGGTCGGTACCGCCGACATGCAGATAATTCACGCCGAGCCCGCCTGAAGCGAGGCTTCCGGTGTATCCGGCGAGCGGCGAGAAGGTGCCGAGGGTCAAGTTTCCGGTATTGCCGTTCTGATCGGAGAACGTCTGCGAGCCGAGGTAGCTCACCGTTGCCGTCGTCGCTTCGGAGAGCTTATAACGGAACTTCACCAGCTCGGCGGTCTGCGTGTATTGACCCTGAACGTTGTAGCAGCAAGCGACGAGCGGATAGATCGTCTGAATGCTCGACGACGTTCCAGGAATCGTCGTATAGGTGCTTGCACCGTTGAAGCCGTTAATCGACTTGCCGAGACCGGTGTCGACATTACCGCTTGGGTCGTAATAAACTTGCTGGTTGTTAAGCACCGACGGATCGTCAACCGTTGCCACGTCGAAGACCAGGCCAAGGCGACTCACGGTATCGGAGAATCCGAAATTCGAGAACGTGCCGCCATGATTGGTAACGCCGATTGCGATGTCGGGGGTTGGCTTGTACGTCGGGTCTTTCGTGCGGAAGTTCAAGGTACCGCCGATAGCGTAGTTGACGGGAACGGTCGCACCGGGTCCCTTCACGACTTCGGTGTTCGAGAACATATACGCATTGAGGAACGTCGTCACGTAGTCGCCGTAGGTTCCCACCGAGAGCGGATGCCCGTCGATGAGCGTGGCGGTTTCAAACGAACCCGCACCGCGAATATTGGGAACGGTGATCGAGCCCGGAATCGCAGCGTTTGCGCTGCTCGAGGGGAAGGAGATCTGCACGCCCGGCACTTGGCTGAGCACGCGCGTCACCTGAACCGCGCCCTGATTTGCATAGACCGCCGAAGAGACGACGCTCACCGCAGCCGGGGTGGTGTTAAACGTTCCGCGCCCGACCGCCCGAACGGTGGCGATCGTCCGCAGCGAAGAGAACGTCGCTGCGTGCATCGTCACAACGACGCTTTGCGTCTGCCCGGCAACGACGGTGTAGTCGGTATCGGTCGCCGTCTGATAGCCCGGCTTCGTAACGATAATTTCGTAGACGCCCGGCGCGATACCGGAGACGGTAAAATTGCCCTTCACGTCGGATAGGGCATAATAGCTCTTGGGGCCGCGGACGGCGATCGTCGCCCCCGCAACCGGAGCACCGGAGACATCGTGGAGCGAACCGCTCACCGATCCGGTGCTTTGAGATTCAGCCTGTGCGACGAGGCGATGCGACGCGCTCCGAACCGTTGCCGCACTGACGGGTCCAACGGTGAACGCGGCGATGGCCGCGACGAGCAGGAGTCGAGTGAGTGTACTCAGAGCAAACCTCCTGTGAGAAACGAGAAATTCAAGGCCGCGCCGTCGTGCGGCGGACGCCCCCGAACATCGCTGAGTTTAACCTGAAAAGATTAGGGGCAGATTAAGAAAGCGAGCGCTCGCGCCGCCGGAGCAGCTCGCCCTGAGCGTCGATTCCGGCCCCTGGGCGGAGCGCCAGGTGCCGATAGGTGCCCTCGGGGAGCAATTCCCGCGAGTGCTGCGTATCGGCAAAGAGCACCGAGGCCAGCAGCCGGTCGAGCTCCTCGGCCATCTCGCGCTCCTCGATCGGGACGGCGAGCTCGACCCGACGGTCGAGGTTGCGCCCCATCCAGTCCGCACTGCCGATGAAGAGCTTTCGGTCACCGCCATCGGTGAAGGAAAAGAGCCGCGAATGTTCGAGAAAGCGCCCGACGATCGAGCGCACGCGAATGCTCTCGCTCAGGCCGGGAACGCCCGGCCGTAGCGTGCACATTCCGCGCACGAGAAGATCGATCGGCACCCCCGCTTGCGAGGCGCGATAGAGCGCGCGCACCACCTCTTTATCGGTGAGCGCATTGAGCTTGGCGCGAATTCCGCAGGGGCGCCCCGCCTCGGCGTGCTCGGTCTCGCGATCGATCGCCGCAAGAATTTCGCGGCGCAGCGTGACCGGAGCGACGAGTAACTCGTCGTAGTCGGTGACTTTCGCAAAACCCGTGAGCGCATTGAACATCTGTGCGAGATCGGACCCCAGCCTCGCTCGCGCCGTGAACAGGCTGAAATCCGTATAGAGTCGCGCGCTTTTTTCGTTGTAGTTGCCGGTGCCGAAATGCATGTAACGCCGTATGCCGTCCTCGTCCTCGCGCACGACCAACAATGCCTTGGCATGAACTTTTAGCCCCGGGAAACCATACACGACGTGGACGCCGGCACGTTCGAGGCGGCGCGCCCATTCGATATTATTTTCTTCGTCGAAACGTGCCTTGAGTTCGATGACGACGGCGACCTGTTTTTCGTTCTCGGCTGCCTCCAGCAAGGCACGCACGATCGGCGAGTCGCTTCCCGAAGTTCGGTAGAGCGTCGCCTTAATCGCCAACACGCGATCGTCGTTTGCGGCGGCCTGCACGAACTGCACGACCGGATCGAACGAATCGTAGGGATGGTGCAACAGAATGTCGCCTTCGCGAATCGCCGCGAAAATATCGCTTACACCACGGAGCCGCAGCGGAATCGCCGGTGTAAACGGCTGGTCTCGTAACTCGTCGTGCCCCGCTTGACGGTATAGCGACATTAAATCGCTCAATCCCATCAGGCCGTCAATATCGTAGCAATCTTCTTCTCGAAGATCGAGCGCATCGAGTAAAAACGCGCGCAGATTTTCTGGTATACCGCGTTCCACTTCCAAACGCACGGGTTCGCCGAAACGACGCTTCTGCAATTCCGATTCGATCGCTTGCAATAAATCGTCGGCTTCGTCTTCTTGCAAGTCGAGGTCGGCGTCGCGCGTCACTCGAAATAAATATGAAGCGCGCACCGTCATACCGGGAAACAAGGCGTCTAAATGATGCGCGATCGCATCTTCGATCAGCACAAAACTCCGCGCCCCCGAAGCAGTTTCAGGAATTTCAATAAATCGCGGCAAGGTCGGCGGTATTTTCACCCGGGCGAAATGTACGTCGATTCCGTCGGGCGTCACTTCTTCAAGTTCGACCGCTAACGAGAGCGAGAGATTCGAAATATACGGAAACGGGTGTCCGCTATCCACGGCGAGCGGCGTAAGCACGGGAAACACGCGTTCGTCGAAGACGTGCTCGACGGTGCGAGCGCGTTCTTCATCGAGGTCGGTAACGCTAAGGATCCGTACGCCTTTTTCCGCTATCGCAGGGAGAATCTCGTCGCGTAACACTTTCATTTGCTGCGGCAGCGTCTCGCGAATATAATCCGAGATTGCCTGAAAGTGCTCGGCCGGTAGCCGCCCGTCGTCGGAACGCGTGGTTACGCCGGCGGCGATCTGCTGTTTGATCGCGGCGACCCGGATCATAAAAAACTCATCGAGGTTCGTTCCGAATATCGAGACGAACTTTAAGCGCTCCAGCAACGGATTCTTCGAATCGAGCGCCTCTTCGAGGACGCGATCGTTGAAGGCCAGCCACGAAAGTTCGCGGCTGAAAAAAAGCTCGGCATCGCCCCGTTCCGCGTTTTGCGGCGGAATCGCGGCTTCGAATCTCTGGAGCATCGTTCTCGCGGGATTCGCCGAGCGCGAGCGAAACTCTAGCCGCAATGCTCACCGATTTGCTCGCGGAGACCGGCACGCACCTCGAAATCGCGGGAGCGGCGCTTGCAATAGCGGTCGTGGTGGGGGTACCGCTGGCACTGCTGACGGCAAAGACACGCTTCGTGCGCACGGCGACGCTGGGCGGGGTCGGCATCGCGCGGAGCCTACCCACGATCGCCGTGCTTGCTTTGCTGCTCCCGTGGCTTGGCGTCGGGCGCCTGCCCGCGATCGTGGCGCTCGCGCTGCTCGCACTTCCCCCCATCGCTATCTCCGTCGATGCCGGGATGCGCTCGCTCCCGGCGGCGCAACGCGAACTCGCCGACGCCCTCGGCCTCGGCGCCCGGACGCGTTTTTTGCGGATCGAGATTCCGGCGACGGCACCGCTTGCACTCGCCGGGCTTCGCACGGCCGGAGTCGAGTGTATCGCCAGTGCGACGCTGGCAACGTTTATCGGCGGGGGCGGGCTCGGCGACGGCATCGTGCGCGGCTTGCAGACCGGGAACGCAACGCTGTTATTGCTGACGGCTGCAACCGTCGCCGCGCTCGCAGTCGCCGTCGATGCCGCGCTCTCGCTGGCGCTCCGCAGCGTCGAGGCATGGAGCTGATGCAGCGCCGGGCTGCGCTCGCGACGATCGGCGGAGCACTCGCACTCGTGCGTTGTTCGCCGAGCCCCACGCTCCGCGTCGGGTCGAAGAATTTCGAAGAATCGATTCTCCTCGCCGAACTTTACGCACAGACGCTCGAAGGTGTCGGCATTACCGTCGACCGTCGCTTCAACCTCGGTTCGACGCAGATCGCTCTCGCGGCGTTGGAACGCGGCGATATCGATTGCTATCCCGAATATACCGGCACGGCGCTTATCGACGTCCTCCACCACGCACCAATGCGCGACGGTGCGGCGGTTCTTGCGATTCTCCGAACGGCATTTACATCGCGATATCGCGCTACGTGGTTAACCCCTGCGCCGATGAACGATTCGCAAGCCCTTGCGACGACGCGGGAGATATCGCGGCGCCTCAATCTCACCACGCTGACCGAATGTTCGCACCTTGCACCGCATCTGCGCCTCGCTACGATTCAAGAGTTTCTCGCGCGCCCCGACGGGCTGCCCGGTCTGCAGCATTTTTATGGCGGCTTCGAATTTCAATCGGTTCGTACGTACGATATCGCGCTAAAGTATGAAGCCTTGCTGACCGGTAAGGCCGATGTCGCGACCGCATTTAGTACCGACGGAGCGATCGCGGCCCACGGGCTCGTCCTCTTACGCGACGACCGCCATTTCTGGCCGGCCTACCATGTCGCGCCGGTGGTTCGAACGGCGGCGCTCGCGCGGTTCCCGCGCATGCGTTCCGCCCTCGACGCGCTCTCCGCCCGCCTCTCGACTACGGCGGTCGCGGCGATGAACGAGCGCGTCGAATCCGCACAAATGAGCCCTGCAACTGTAGCGCGCGCCTTCCTTCACCCGCAGTGAGCATCGAACCGCCTTACGCGCTTCGCTTCGATCGCGCGTCGGTACGCTTCCCCGGAGCGGCGGTGCTTGCGCTCGATCGAATATCGCTGCAGGTTGAACCGGGAGAGCTCCTCACGATCGTCGGCGCATCGGGATCGGGGAAGAGCACGCTCTTACGGTGCGTGAATCGTCTCGTCGAACTCTGCGACGGTCGCATCGAGATCGACGGCATCGATATTGAGAGCGTCGCCATCGATCCACTTCGCAGAACGATCGGCTACGCGATCCAAGGCGTCGGCCTTTTCGCTCATCTCACCGTCGCCGAAAACCTCGCCCTCGTGCCGGAAGCCTTGGGTTGGCCGCGCGCGCGCATCGACACGCGCATCGATGAGATGCTTGCAAGGGTACGCCTCGATCCGGCGATCTATCGCAAACGACGCCCGCGCGCCCTATCGGGAGGGCAGGCCCAACGCGTTGGAATCGCTCGCGCCCTCATAGCGTATCCGCGATTATTGCTGCTCGACGAGCCATTCGGCGCGGTCGACCCGATTCTGCGCCCGCAACTCCAGGCCGAGTTACTCGGCGTGTTACGCGAAGCGCACACAACGACGTTGTTCGTAACCCACGACGTCGATGAGGCGCTCTTCCTAGGAGAGCGTGTCGCCGTTATCCACGAAGGCCGCTTGCGCGCGATCGGCACGCCGCGCGCGATGCTCGACCGACCACCCGACGCCTTCACCGCCGATCTTCTTTGCGGCGACGCCCTCCTGCACGAGTACCGTCGGGCCCGCCTCGCGGAACGCGAACCGCGTTCGTGATTCCAGCAATCGCAGCCCATATCGCGCTCTGCTCAACCGCCGTCGCTATAGCTACGGCCATCGCGCTCCCCATGGCTCTCGTGCTCGCCGATCGCCCGATAATAGAACGGCCGCTCTCCGCGCTATTAGGGGCGCTGTACACGATCCCATCGCTTGCACTGCTCGCGGTTCTCGTGCAATGGGTGGGCCTCGGAAACACGAGCGTCGAAATCGCGCTCGTCACCTATGCGCTCTACGCAATCTTCCGCAGCACCGTCGCCGGCGTTCGTGCGATTCCATTCGAGCAGCGAGAGATTGCAACTGCGCTCGGGCTGCCGCGTTGGAAACGTCGGATACGCATCGAACTCCCGCTCGCGTTTCCGGCTATTCTCTCCGGGCTCCGTATCGCTACCCTCGGAAGCATCGCGCTTGCAACTTTAGGCGGCTACGTCGGCGGAAGCGGACTCGGCGCACTGCTCTTTACCGGGTTCGCTCTACAAAACCGCGCGATGCTCGTGCAAGGAGCGCTCGGAGTCGTAGCGATCGCGCTGTGCAGCGAGCTTGGCTTCCGTTCGATCGAACGCGTCGCGCGTCTGCGCACGAGCGCGTGAACGCCGAGAGGTTTGAACTTACCCGTCGTCGCGACGCTCCAAAAGGACCAACGCAAAGCCGGCGTCATCGTCGGGCATGTACGTCCGTTCGTCAAAACCACTATCGGCGGCGAGGCTACAGAGCTCCTCACGGGTGAATTTATGCGACGATTCGATGTGAATGCGCTCGCCCTCGGCAAAACCTATCGCTCCGCGGCCATTTCCCAGCGCATAGCTCGCTGCGCGCTCGGCGATAAGATACGCTTCGATGCTCCCTGTGGAATCGTCGAAAATCGCCACATGGCGAAAATTCCCGACCGCGATCTCGGCACCGAGCTCGCGGTTCACGCGTGCGAGAACGTTCTTCGAAAACGCCGCCGTCACCCCGATCGGGTCGTTATAGGCGCGTTCCATGGCTTCGCGATTTTTCCGAAGATCGACCCCAAGTAAGAGCAAATCGTGGGGAGTGAGGGCGGCATAGATCGCGCGAAGAAGCTCGCAGCCGCGTCGGCCGGGGTAATTGCCTAAATTCGAGCCCAAGAAAAGGGCAAGCGTTCTCGGTTGCCGCGGCACGTCGGCCAGCACTTGAAAATAGTCGCCGACGAGCGCATCGACGGCGATCTGAGGATAGCGTTTGAGTAGTTGCACGGCAGCAGCGCGGATCGCGCCGAGCGATATATCGATCGCCGTATAGCGCACATTTTCATATTTTGCAATTGCCGCTTCGATCAACAGGTGCGTTTTTTCGGAGCTTCCGCTACCCAACTCGAGCAGGCGCGGCGCTCCCCCGACCGTTGCTACGATCGTCGCCGCATATTGCTTCAATAATGCAATCTCCCTTCGTGGAAGATCGTACTCGGGGAGCAAAACAATTGCCTCAAAAAGCGCCGAGCCCAGGGCGTCGTAAAGATATTTTGACGGGATCGATTTTTGCGACGCGCGCAGACCGCTAAGCACGTCGCGCTCGAAATCTTCGGCGACATGATTTTCCCAAATACGCTCGCGATAACGGTCGGCGAGATTTTCGTGCATCACGTTTTTGGTTCCGGCCGCAGCAACGAACGATGAAAACCGTAGAGAAAATAGACCGCGAGACCCACGACGAACCAAGCCGCAAAACGTAGCCAGGTGGGTAGCGATAGGCCGGTAATGAGGTAGATGCAACCGAGAGCTCCTAAGACGGTAAACACCGGTGCGAGCGGAGCGCGGAACGGCCGCGGTGCGTTCGGTTCGACAATGCGCAGCACCAAGACGCCGGCACAAACGATCGCAAACGCCGAAAGCGTTCCGATGTTTACAAAATCAAGGAGCGTGGAGAGCGGCAAGACCGCCGCGAGGGCGGCAACGATAACGCCGGTGATAACCGTCATTCGTGCCGGAGTTCTAAAGACAGGGTGGATGCGCGCGACACCCGGCGGCAGCATGCGATCCCGCGCCATCACGTAGAAAATACGAATCTGTCCGAGCAGCGACGTCAGCATGACCGTCGTGTTGCCGGCGACGCCGCCGAAGGCAACGATTGCATAGACGGCATTATCGTGCGAGACATTACCTAGGGCGTCGAGCATCGCTGCACCCTCGGAGAGACGCCCGTACGGCATCGCCCCTACCGTGGCGTACGCAATTGCTACGTACAAAATCCCGCCGATGGCGAGTGCGAGAAGAATACCGATAGGAACGTGACGTTTGGGTTCGTGGGCTTCTTCCGATGCCACCGTGACCGTATCGAAACCGATGTAC
>DAHUYY010000200.1 GCA_027306845.1 Vulcanimicrobiota bacterium
CCGGCGCCGATGGTCGCACGCGTCGCGCCCCACCCGAGCCCAAAACCGACACTCGCCCCGCGCCCCTCGCCGCAGCCGACGCAGACGCCGCGTCCGATCCCCTCGCCGCAGCCGACGCAGGTGCCCTCGCCGGCGCCGACGACCGCGCCCTCCCCGGCTCCCACGCACCTCCCATCGCCGGCGCCGCACCCGGTGCCATCGCCGGCACCGCACCCGGTGCGTAGCGTCGCCACTCCGGGGCCGAAGCGCTCGGCGGCTCCGGGCCCGAAAGCGCCGGTCGCGCACGCCGTCGCCGCTCCGCCGCGCCCGCTCGCGGTCACGCCGACCCCCAGGCCGCACGGAAAGGGGCGCCCGAACCCCTACCAGCAACGACTCAACGCGCTCATCCCGCACGTGCGCTCGACCCCGAGCGGTATGACGCGGGTCCGCACCGTCTATCACCTCGGCAGCAACCTCGGGCCGACGCCACCGGACCGGGTGCTCGCGGCGACAAAATTTCTCTATCGCCACAGCGGTAGCGACGGGCAGGTCGAGATGTGGGTAACGGGGATCTCGCACCGCGGACCGTTTACGATCTGCCACGGTTGGTTGGTGCGCGTGCCGCCCCCGCGCTATACAACGCCTCCGGGGCCGATCGGCGGGCTCTTCACACAGAACACGCATCCGTTTCTCAACCCGATGCGCGGCGGCGAACGGCCGATCGTGCAGGCGAATGTTTCCTACACCTGCAACCCGAAGCTCCTCGAGCCGTTCACGCCTCCCTCACCCTGATGATGGAAGTAGCGGTCGAATTCGCATTACTTATTCGCTTAAAGAAAATCGAGGATGGATGTCAGCATGCGTTTATCTTGGCGCCTCGCGGCATTTTTTTTCGGAGTCGCTCTTCTTGGAGCTGCTCCTCAACCGATCGCTCCTCCGGCGCGGCAGGTGACGGTGCGGGGCGGCACCTCCGTCGCCTATCGCGTCGTCGGCCAGGTCTCCTCGGCGACGGCGAAGGTCGGCGATACTTTTTCAATCCGGGCGGTTCATAACGTCGTCGTCGACGGCTGGATCGTTATCGCGCGCGGAGCGACGGGGCAGGGCAGTGTCGTCGCGGTCGACCGGGCCGGGCCGCACGGACACGCGGGGAGCTTGAAGATGAAGATGGATTGGATCTACGGAGTCGACGGCAACAAAATCCAACTCACCGATCAAGACCGTACGGCACACGGTCAGAGCGAGAAAGGGAAATCCTCAACGTTAACGGTCGTCTCTGCGGTCTTTCTCGGCATCCCCGGTCTCTTCGCGCATAATTTCGTGCGCGGAAAAGACGTGACGATCGACGACGCGCACACCTATCACGCCTTCGTCGACCAAAGCGTCTATGTCGCGGCCACGCAGAAGCGAGCGACTGCAAGCGGCTTTGCCCCGGCGGCAACGGCGACATCGTCGCCATAGCCCCTTGCAACCCGTCGGCGATGGGAGTAGCATGAAATCGTACTGACGCGATTTAGTACAAGCACCACGCACGACGTGCGCGTAACGCAGAAGGAGGGCGGTTTGTCACCGCAAGATCCACCGGGTCACCATCTCAGCGAGTCGCGCCAAGCGTTGTAAGGCGTTCGCGTAGCGCCTAGGCCGGCCGGACCTTCCGGCACGAGCGCGACCGCAGAGCGGAGACGATCCAAGCGAGGGGCGGCAGCCACAGGGTTGCGGCCCGTCGCTTTTTTTCGTAGAATAGGGGAGTCGTTTCAAGAAGGAGCGTGGGCATGTCCCGCGCTTCGTTGCTTCCGGGGCGGCAGCATCGTATGGGGGAAAGGAGGAGTCGGAGTTGTCGGAAGTCCAGCAAGCCTTCGAGGCGATCGTCACGCAGCTCGAACACGACCCCTCGTTCGCCGATATCGAAGTCGTCACGCATAGCGTCGGCCGCCGGGGAGCCGGCATCGCGCTCACCCTCACGATCGACCGGGTCGGTGGGGTCGATATCGGATCGTGCGAACGCGTCGCCGCTCGCGTGAACGAGGCCCTCGAGCATTGCCCGGAGCCGTACTCCTTGGAAGTGGAGTCGGCAGGGCTGGAACGGCCGCTGCTCCGCCCGGGCGACTATCAACGCTTCGCCGGGAAGAACGCTCGCATCGTCACGACGCTGGCGATCGGCGGGGCGAAGACGCACCGCGGTACCCTGCGCGGTGTCTTTGGGAGCAACGTCGAACTGCTTACCCCCTCGGGCTCGCTTCCGATCCCCCTCGCTGCGATCCGCAGCGCGAACCTCGAATACGACCCCCGCGCCGACCTCGTCGCCAATAAGAGAGAACGCAAACGTCATGGCTGAACGCACGAATCGAAATACAAAAACGCAAGAAGAAGCGCCCGAAAGTCTCATCGACGTTCTGCGCGCAGTAGCGAAAGAACGGAATATCGGTTTTGAGATGCTGCTGGAAGCGCTTGAAGCTGCATTATTGACGGCATACAAGCGCCACTACGGGGCCGATGCGAACGCCATCGTGACGGTCGACCGGACGACCGGCGCCTATACGGTCTACCATCGGCGCGCCGTTGTCGCCGAGGTGACCGACGCGAAAGCTGAGTTCTCGCTTCAAGACGCCGGCGCACCTTACCAACTCGGCGATTTCTTCGATGAAGTGGTTCAGCCCAAAGATTTCGGACGGATTGCGGCGCAGACTGCAAAGCAAGTGATCGTGCAGCGCATTCGCGAGGCCGAGCGCGATACCGTCTTCCATAAATACGCGCGGCGGCTCAACGATTTGGTGACCGGAACGGTGCAGCGCTACGAACAGCGCAACATGTACGTGTTGCTGGAAGGCCGCGATGAAGCGGTTTTACCGCAATCCGAGCAAGTTCCCGGCGAAATGTATCGCATCAACGATTTTGTGCGCGCGTACGTGCTCGACGTAAAAAAATCGGCGAAAGGGCCGCAGGTTATTCTCTCGCGTGCCGCCGAGGGGCTCGTGCAACGTTTGCTCGAGGCCGAAGTTCCCGAGATCGCCGATGGGCTCGTCGAAATTATGGCGATTGCCCGCGAAGCCGGAAGCCGCTCGAAAGTTGCAGTGCGGAGCACGCGCGCCGAGATCGATCCGATCGGCGCATGCTTGGGGCCGAAATCGAGCCGCATCGCCAACGTCACCGACAACCTTCGCGGCGAAAAAGTCGACATCATCAAATGGGATGACGATGCGACGACGTTTATCATGAACGCGCTCGCGCCGGCAAAGGTCGTGGCGGTGGAAATTTTCGAAGAGGATGGAGTCGCGCTCGTCACGGTTCCCGATTACCAGCTTTCGCTGGCGATCGGACGGGACGGACAGAACGTTCGCCTCGCTGCGCGCATGAGCGGTTACCGGCTGGATATCACCTCGGAGAGCGAGGCCGCCGAGTCCCGCGCGAATTACATCGCGCAGCGTGAAAGCGGTGCGCTCGCCGTCGAAGAGGAGGTCCTCGCCGAAGAGGAGCTTCTCGATGGCGAGGCGGTCGCCGAATCGCTCGATCTCGACGCCGACCTCATTCGCAAACTCGAGGAGTTTCGCCGAGAGCGGCTCGCTGGAGGCGGCGCGTAGCCGGAGTTGGAACCGCAGCGGCAGTGCGTCGGCTGCCGGAAGCGCTTCGAGCAGAGCGCTCTCTACCGTTTCGTGCGGGAGGGAGCGGGCTGGAAGGGCAGTGCACCGGGGGAACGACGGCTTCCCGGGCGGGGGGCC
>DAHUYY010000201.1 GCA_027306845.1 Vulcanimicrobiota bacterium
GGTGTCGGCCGCTATCGACGTCGTGTCGGTGAACGACGTGGTTACCGTTCGGCTTGCGCAATCCGTACCTGGGCAGTTAGGCAAGATTGCTCGCCGCATGGCCGTGGCGGGCATCAACGTGCGCGTGGTCTACAGCGATCACGATCGCCGGCTGATTATGGTTGCAGACCCAATCGAAAGGGCGCGCGACGTCGCCGAGGGATGGATGCGCGATTCGGGAGAGGTAAAAACGTGAAGGAACATTCGTTTCAAGCCGGCGTGCGCTGGTCGAGTGCGGCCGGAACGGCGAACTATCGTGCGTATTCGCGCGATCACGAAGTCGTCGCTGCTGCAAAGCCCGATATTCCGGCCTCGAGCGCGCCTGCATACCGAGGTGACGCGACGCGGTACAACCCGGAAGAATTGCTCGTAGCTGCACTCGCTTCATGTCATATGCTGTGGTACCTGCATCTCTGTTCCGCGCGCGGAATCGTCGTCACCGAGTATGCCGACGACGCATTCGGCCGTATGCGACTCGGCGAAGATGGCTCTGGGGCATTCGCAGGTGTTACCCTGCGGCCTCGCGTTACGGTCGGCTCCGGCGATCTCTCGGAAGCTCGTGCGTTGCATGAAGAAGCGCATCGGTTGTGCTTTATTGCACGCTCCGTAAACTTTGCGATCTCCATTGAATCACAAGGCGCGTTCCGCTCGGATGAGTAATCTCGGCGCGTATCGCTCCCGGCATTTTCGTGCGCGCCCGAAAGAGCTCCTCATTGCGTGGGGACTCGGTATTTCTCGACTTTGGCGTGGCCCTGCGGAAGGGTCCAGATCGTGTACGATCGTGCGCCACGATGGAAGAGGACGTCGCAGCGGCATCGTTGCATTCCGTGCGCGCGTAACGTGGCCTCGATCGCCTTCATTCCGTTAAGATCGATCTCAACGTTCTTCGGTGAGACGGTTCGCGCCATAATACCTTGTCCGAACTGCGGCATTCCGTTCTTGTACGTTACTCCCGTGATTGACTGTATGCGATTGTCCACGAAGGGGGCGCGGCTGGCGATGCGTTGCGGAAGGTAACGTACCTGCGCGTCGTCGATAAGCACGGTCGATCCCGTCGCGGGGGCAAGGCGATCCGCGGTCATCACGCGATCCAGACCGCCGAGGACAACGAACGGCAGCAGTCGTGCCACAGCGTCGGCGGCGCTGGCGGCCGGCGATGATTTCAACATCGCGCTTTTAATGCGATCGACCTCAGCGGCGCTCAACATGCCTCTTGGCACGACGACGATCTCACCGCCGACGTGCCACGCGTCGACGCGGCCGAATCGCGGTTGCGCGCTCCCCGGTCCGAATTTCGCCGCATTCACAATCGTAGCGTCCGCTATTAAAAATTGTGCGTGGAATCCATTTGCGCCGCGATATTCCAGCGTGACGCTCGTCGGCGCACTCTTCGGCGCAACGATCATTTCGACGATCTTCGCACCGTGCGGCAGAGCGACTGGGTACACCGCCGGGAAGGTCGCCTTCGCAACTGCAGCGTGGAATTCGGCCGCGTGCGGCGAGCGAATAACCTCAACTGAGTGAATCATGAGGGCGCCTTTATTCCCTCTGATCCAGAGGTCGATGCCCCCGCTCTTTACGGCGGCAATGGTTGCCGCACCAAGAACGCCGACGGCGAGCATCACTCCGAGCGCAACGCGCCGAAGGCTCGTGCGCGAACGCCGATCGCGTGCGCGAGCGTAGATGGCGTCCATGGAAAGCGGCGGCACGGGAATAGTTTGGAGGGATGCTTTACCGGCATTTGCGAAATCAGATGACATGGTGTTTCAATACTCCTTGCTGGGTGTGCAGATCGACCGCGTAGTTGCCAAGCGACGCACGCAAGCGTTCCCGCGCGCGCATCAGGCGGGTGCGAACCGTCGCATGCGGCGCGTTGACGATCGCCGCAATATCTTCGGTTCGCATATCGTGAAAATAAAAGAGCACTACCGCGTCGCGTTGTTCTGCGGGAAGCCGAGCTAGCGCGCGCCACACGTCGATCGAGGTTGTTTCGTCGAGCGTGAAGCTTCTATCGTCATAGAGCGGGGTGCTCGGCGGTAAGCGACGGCGTACGCGGGCCGCTTCGCGCATGACGATACGGTAGAGCCACGTATCGAACGCCGCGCTATCGCGCAAGGTGCGAAGCTTGACGCAAACGATCGCGCATGATTCTTGTGCGGCGTCTTGGGCAAGCGCTCTCTCGCCGATCACGGATGCGGCGAGGCGATAACACCGCGGCCAGATCTCGTGAACCAGTCGTTCGAGCGCCGCCGGGTCGCCGTTGCGTGCAGAGGTAAGGTGTTCGTTCATCCCAATATAGAGTCCGCCTCACCGCAAGAATGTTCCCTCCGCACCGCCGTTCGTCGCGCGCATGCGGGGCGGTCGCTGTTTTGTGGATCGAGAGGGAAGGGCGAAAGAAATGGAACTCTTCGCCGCGGCCCTAAGTATCGCCAAGCAGAGATGCTCGCTGGGAGGGGTGGTGATTCGATGAGAGTCTTGGTCGTCGCAAGCGGCTCGCATGGAGACATTCTTCCGTTTATCGCCCTCGGCCGGGAGTTCCAACGCAACGGGCACGAGGTTCGCTTTTTTACCTCCGCATATTTTGCCGACTTGGTCGAAGAGGCCGGGCTATCTTTTTACGGGGCTGGAACGCGCGAAGAATATCTCGAGGTCCTTCGAAACCCTCACATCAATCATCCGTTGCGGAGCCTCAAGGCGATCGCCGATTTGGTGGATCGCTCGGATCGGAGCCTCTTTGAGGCGATGGCCGCCGAGATCGTGCCCGGCGAAACCATCATCGTGAATTCCGTGCTCGCCTTCGGCGCCCGCTCGCTCGCGGAGATCCATGCGGTACCATCGGCGACCATCCACCTGCAACCCATCGCCATTTTGCGTGATAGCTCGGAGCGCTCTCCAGGCAGCGGCGCGAGTGCGGCTTGGCACGGCGCCCTGCGAGCGCTCAAAAAATGTTCCTGGTATCTCATCGACAAGCTCTTGATCGATCCCACCATCGGGGCGGCGCTGAATCGCCGACGGATCGCCCTCGGTCTGTCGCCGGTCGATCGACCGTTCAATCATTGGATTCACGATTCCAATGCGTTGGTCGGCCTGTTCCCCGAATGGTTTGCTCCGCTTCATCGATATGGAACGCCCCATTTGCGGCTAACCGGCTTTCCTCTCTACGATGGGAACTCGGCTGCGCTGCCGGCGGAGCTGGAAGCATTTCTCGCCGGAGGGGACGCGCCGATCGTATTTACGGCCGGTACGGCGACCGGTGTATCCCACGAGTTCTTCTCGGTCTCCGCGGAGGCATGTCGCAGAAGCGGTAAGCGCGGCGTTCTTCTCACGCACGTGGCCGAGCAGGTTCCCGAGACGCTGCCGCCCGGCGTCGTGCATTGTGCGTACGCGCCATTTAGTATGTTGTTGCCGCGCGCGTCGGCCTTCGTCCATCACGGCGGCATCGGTAGCTTGAGCCAGGCATTGAGGGCCGGGGTTCCACAATTGATTCGTCCGATGGCTCACGACCAATTC
>DAHUYY010000202.1 GCA_027306845.1 Vulcanimicrobiota bacterium
CGTCGGGTGCACGCAGGCTCCGGTCGCGCACGCGATTCGGCTTTCACGCCGAGTAGATTGCATTTGTCACGCCGAGTAGAGCGCGAAGCGCTCGTATCGAGGCGCGCGAAATTGGCGCGTGGCCCTCGATACGGCTGCTGCGCAGCCTACTCGGGCTGACATCAGGTGAAGGCGCGCGGCGCCGTTAGAGCGTCTCCGCAAGTTTGAAGAGCACGGTGCGGCCGTTGGCGATCTGCGTGGTGTTGAAGCCGTTCGCCATTTTGATGATGTACTGGTGATTGAGAAGGTTATCGACCTCGACGGTGGCGGTAAGGTGTTTGCCGTTCCCGGTCGGCAACTCTTGGCCGATTCCGAAATCGAAGGTGAGATGCGTTGGCACGAGGCCGGTGCCGCTCTGAAACTGCACCGGGAAGCCGGTGCCGTAGACCGTCTGGAGGGTCGCGAAGTTCTGTAACTTGCGGCCGAAACGGTGCGTGAACGCACCGTTCGCAGATACGGTCTGCGAGTGGTCCTCGAGCTGTAACGGATAGGTGGGCTGATTCGGTGGAAAGAGAAACGTCGAGCCCGAGATGCCGCCGGCGAGCGATTGCGAGATGGTGCTCGAAAGAAACCACGAGTTCACGTTCCGCGAGTCGTGGCCGGCGAGATGAATGTCGATGCCGTGCGCCTGCCCGACGGTGTTGTTGTAGACCGCGAAGAGCGGTGTGTTGAGCAGTTGGGTCGTATCGAGCACGTTGGCGACGTTACGGAACCAAAAGTCGATCGAACCGGTAAGCCGCGCATTGAAGATATGACGGAATCCCGCTTCGTAGTAGCTGTCGAATTCTGGTTTCAGGTTATAGGTCGGAGTCGTCGTGCAGCCCTGTAACACCACGCACGCCGCTCGCGTGTCTTCCAGTTGCGGTGCGGCATAAAAGCGTCCGTAATAAGCGTGCAAGATATTCTTGGAATCAACGGCATAGTTGACGCCGACCCGCGGACTGATTTGCATGCCGGAAACGTATCCGTGCGACGTGTCCCAGCGAACGCCGTAATCGAACGAGAGCGGCTTGCTCGGCTGCCAGGTATCTTCGATATAGAGACCGGTCTGCGAGCCGGCTTGCCCCTGCGTGGTGGTCGTATTCGGCAAGCCTAGTTGTGCGAACGTCTCGCTTCCTTGAAAACTCGCGCGTTCGATATCGAGACCGTATTTTATCGCGTGGTGCCGCGAGGTGACCAAATTGGCAATCCGGAGCCCCACGTAGGAAACGTAGCGATCTTGGTCGAGCCCGATGTTGCTGATGCTGCCGGGGCCGTTAGGATTCGGCTGCGTGCCGAGTACGTCGTTTGCAAGATCGCCCGCATAAACGACGCGGGAAGAGCGGAACCACGGGACGATCTGGAGATAGCCGTTTCCTTTTTTAGTGTAGCGCGAAAACGCGGCATTGACGAAACGGTCGTACTCGCGCTGCACGTCGTCGGTCCCCGGTACGCTCACGATCGGGTCGTTCGGATTATTGGGGTCGGTATTGATGGGAATTTGAAACTGTGCGAGTTGATTGGAAAAGGTGAACGCTAACGAAGTGCGCTCGTCGGGGTGCTCGACCATACGGAAAAATTGATCGGCAAGCGAGCTTTGGTCGTGAATCGGCACGTAGGTCGGCGTATCGATGCCGCGATCGGTGCGCTGGTTATTGGTGCTGAAGAAGACGTCGGTCTTGCCGAAGCGGGCGGTTTCGTCGAGCGAGGCCATGCCCATGCCTTGGTTACCGATGCCGCCGCTCAGGCGCGTATGCAGGCCGGGCGGGATATCGAGAAGGCGCTTCGTAACGATGTTGACGACCGCGCCGATGCGGCTGCCGCCGTATTCGGCCGGCATCGCTCCGGTCAGCACCTCGACGGAGGAGACGTTCTTCGGGTCGATGAGCTCCGAGAAATTCGACGACGTACCCTGTGGGAGCGGAACGCCGTCGATCTCATAGGTGAGGCCGTGGAATCCGTGCGCGACCGGTTCGTTATACGAAAACGCGACGATACCGGGAACGGTCTGCACGATACTATTCAAGCTGTTATTCGTCGGCAGCGTCTTGATCTGGGCGCGGTCGATCGTTGTTGAGGCAACCGGGGTGCCGGCCGCACTCTGGTTCGCGATGACCTTCGTAACGATAATCGTCGCGAGTTTATGCAGGGCGATCTTCAGGCGGAGAACTTCGCCGCTATGGAGATCGATCTCACGCATTTGCATGCCCAACCCGACGCGCATCGTCATCAGGCGGTAGTGGCCGAAGGGGACGCGAAAAATTGCGAAGGTACCGTTGCTTGCGGTGACCGTCATAAAATGGCGCCCTTCGCCCACGAGCATGACATGGGCGCCTGCGAGCGGCTTACCGTGCGCGGTAACCGTGCCGCGAACTTCGCCGGTGGTCGAGGCCGAAGCGATCGTCGGAAGGACGATACAGGTGAAAACGAGCGCGATGCACGCGCAAAAACGTCGGAATGACGACATGAAAAACTCCCGTCAGAAGATGAGGATACGATAGGGCGTTATCGTCGCGCGGGATGGCGCGCGACGTTACGCCGTGACGGGAGGCGGGCGGGAGAAGAGGTGTCGACGGAGCGCGAGCGAGCGGGCGCGCAGCCGTTGCGGAGCTTGTCGACGCGGCTGTTGCGTCGGGGCAGCATGCGCTGCAAACAAACCAACGATTAGGAGGCGGGCGGCGCGCAAGGCGCGCACCGCGACGTGGGCGCCGCCGATGAGCAGCGCACAGACGGCGACGATTGCCGGCACGATCGCAAGAATCGGCATCGCATGCGCGCGCTCGCAGGATTCGATGAGAGCAAACCAGCTCGCTGCGGCAAGGATGGTCGCACGCAGCGAGGGGATCGCCGAGCGAAGGGCGGTTGCCGTCGCGCCGCCGTCGACGCAGAGGCGCGCGCCGCAGAGGGCGTTTGCGAGCACGGCGAGCGCCGTGAAGGCCGCAGCACCAAAGAGCAGATCGACGAGTTGGCCGTGCAGGCCGCCGCCGATTTGGTGCCCGCTGCCGAAGACGAGCGCGTGCGCGCCGACCGCTCCGAGAAGACCAAATGCCGACAACGCAAGCATGCGAATGCCTGGAATCGTCGTCGTGGCGGAGCCGGCGATGGCGCGTCTTCTCACGGTTTTCTTACTCTGGCACAACGGCGGGCCAGCGTCAAAGGTTCCAGTCGCAAACGGAGTGAGCCTGGACGCAGCGCGTGCTTGGTCTGAATTGCTCAGACGGCGGGCTCCGATACGCTCTATAGTGCGAATCTTATGGACACATGGCAAAATGAACTTCCTGCGAAACGAGCTCCTCGGCGCAGTCGCCTGGCTCTCGCCTCGCTCTCCGCGTTGCTCCTCTGCGCCCTGGGAACCGCGGCGCACGCCGCGACGGCACCGGCGGGCTTTGGCCGCCCTCCGTCGGGTGCGTACCCGATTCTCTATAACGATCACACGGTTTACGCACGCCCCGATACGCTCAAGCGTAACCGCGTGCTTGCCGCAATCGTAAAAGACG
>DAHUYY010000203.1 GCA_027306845.1 Vulcanimicrobiota bacterium
TCACCGAGCTCCCGGCGGCTTGAATCGATTGGATATTCGCCCCGAGAAACGCGCGCGCGTTCGATACTCCCTGAATCACCCGGTCGATGTCGCCGAGCTGCGTGCTGAGCTGCTGCACCGTATTCGCCTGCGTTTGCAGGTTAAAAACCGAGGTGAAGTTCGCCGCGGTCGTCGTTCCCGCGCTCGGCACGTTGTTGACCTGAAACGCACCGGCAGCGTCGCTGAGAACCAAACGCTCCGCGCCTTGTTGCGGAATGGTCCCAGGAATAAATTGTGCTGTAACCCCCGTTCCCGATGCATCGATCGCCGCGACGATCGCACCGACCGTAGCGGTCGAAGCGAAGGTCAGCGTCACGCCCGAAGGCACCGAGGCGTTGGAGATATTGATGGAAATCTGTCCGGTGCCGTCCGGAGCGATCGAGGTAAGAAAGCCGGCCGCGTTGAGTTGGGTCCCAAGCGTAATATAATAGCCGCCCTGATTGACTGCAACGCTGCTTTCATCGACAACCGTCGAGCTCGTCAACGCGAGTTGCAAGTTCTTCATCACCTGAAAAACATCGGGCGAGCCGTCGGGGGAGTTAAAATTAAATGCTTGCTGAAAAGTCACCGACGAGTCGATGATCTGCCCGTTGGGCAACCGTTGCGTCTGCGATTGAAGATTGCCGGTGAAGGTAATGCCGTTGGGGGCCGTTCCGACCGCTTGCACCGGCGTACCCGCCGGGTTCGCCGTTCCGGCAAAGACGTACTGGCCGGCGAATTGGGTATTCGCAAGTCCGACGCTCTCCTGAAAGAGTTGATTGACCTGGGTCGCGATCGCCTGGCGCTGCGAAGCGGTCACGGTGTCGCTCGCCCCTTGAATGGCTAACGAACGGACCTGCTGCAGGACGCTCGTCAGCGAGCCCAAGGCGCCGTCAACCGTCGTCAACTGATTCGAGAGATTCGTCAGGTTCGATGAGGTTTGCGTTCCCAGCGCACCATCGGTACGGATCGCGAGATCTTCTGCGATCACCGACGGGTTATCGGAGGGCTGGTTGAGCGACTTGCCGGTCGAAAGCTGCTGCCCTTCGGTCGCCTGTTGCACGACGAGATTGTCGATGGCGTTGGTCTGCTGTTCGTAGAGTGACGATGTGGCGATGCGCATGTTCGAACTCCCTATCCTTAGGACCCGACTCCGAGATTGTTAATGAGCGTCTGCATCATTTGGTTGATAACGTTGATCGTTCGCGCGGCAGCGGAATAGGCATTCTGATACTGAACGAGATTCTGGGTCTCTTCGTTGATGTTGATGCCGCTGATGCTCTGTCGGACTTGGTTGATATTATTCGCCAGCGTCGTTTGCGTCTGGTTACCCGAAATCGCGGCCTGACCATCGAGCCCGACGCGAGTTACGAAGTTGCCGTAAAACTGACCGAGCGTCTGCGTCTGCGCGCTCTGTACCGAATAGCCGGCGGCATGCGCGAGACTCGGTGTAAAGGTCACCGATTCGATCCCCGTCGTCGGGTTGACCGAGATCGCCGAGACGACGACATTCTCTTGCGGTGCGCCGCCCCCGGAGGTTGCGTCGATCGTCAGCACCTGGCCGACGGCGATATTATTGACGCCGGCCGGCAGGGCCACCGTCGCCGGGGCTCCCGCCGCCGCGGGCGCCGCCGCGGTGGTCAAGAGCGCCGGCACGCCGACATTCGCCGAAAAGACGGAGAGCAGCGCATTCGCGCCGGAGTTATCCTGTGCACCGAAAGCGTTGCCGGCGTTCTGTGCGACGCCGTCGATCGCGCCTGCACCTAAGACGCCGAGCAGATACTGGCCGGCAGGCGTGGTACCGGGCACGGTATCGAGCGAATCGGAGATCGTGAATCCCGGCTGTTGCGGGGCCCCACCCTGAACTGCCCGGCTCGAGGGATCGACGTTGGTCGGGTCTTGAGCGAAAATAATGCGCTGCGAATTCGGATCGAACGATGCGGTAACGCCGAGATGCGCGCTATTAAAATGGGTGACGAAGGCGTTCACGCTTCCGTCGGTCGTTCCGGTATTGTAGTTGAAGGTCTGCGGAATTCCGTTAATCGTTACGGTTAACGTTCCAACCAAAGGCGCGGTCGGCGGATTGGCCAACGATGCATAGTTCGTCAGCGGCGCCGAGGTATCGATGCTGTTATTCCCGGAGTTCATCGGAATCACGAGGCTGCCCGCAGCGGTCGATGCGAACGCGATCGGCAGCTGCGCCGGATCGGTAATGCCGGCTTTGATGTTTCCCGCCGAGATCGGGAGATTCCCGACGATCGGCTGGAAGAGGGCGGCGCCCGCCTGCCCGTTTTGGTCGTAGGCGGATTGCGTGATGCGATTGACTTCATTTGCGAGCGAGCTTGCGAATTGATCGAGCTGATGTCCGTAAACGGTCAATTTATTATTGTAGAGATCTTGCAGAGCCGCGAGTTGACCGCTTCCGAGCGGGACGCCGGGTGCGCTCGACGAGGCCGGCGGCGTGCTTTGAAAGTTGATCTTGAACGTCGACGTGCCGTTACTCGCCGTACCGACCGTCGGCGCAGCGAGGTGGTAGACGACGGTGTCATTGACGAGTGCCTGGCCGTTCACGCTCACTAAGACCGATCCGTCGGACTGAATCGAGGTCTGCGTCGAAAGATACTGCGAGAGCTGGTCGATGAGATAGTCGCGCTGATCCTTATAGGTATTCGGGCTATCGCCGGCCGCCGTCGAAGCGCGGATCTGTCCGTTGAGCGCACCGATCTGGTCGAGGATGCCGTTCGCCGTCGTTACCAGCGTCGTCGCCTGCGAGAGCGCCGAGTTTTGCTGCGTGACGATCGCGCCTGAGGCGTTATTGAGTGCCGTCGAGAGCGCTTGTGCCTGGGCGATCACGCTTGCGCGCACCGAGGTGCTCTGCGCGCCGCTCCCCTGAGCGACGAGCTGATTGATCGCGGTCTGGAACGCCGTGTATTGCGCGCCGATCCCCGAATTCGGGTCGCCAAGGGTCGACTGCAATGCATTGAGCGTATTTTGCTCGGTGCTGTAAAAGTTCTGCGACGACGACGCACCGCGGAAGAGTTGATCGTAATTATCGGCGTGGATGCGAAGGATCTGTTGCACCAGCACTCCGTCGCCGACCGTCCCCTGCGAATGCGTCGGCGAAAAAGGCGACCCTGCGATCGGCGGAGCCTCGTTGAGAATGACGCTCTGACGCGATGCGCCTGGCGTATTCACGTTCGCGATATTATTCGAGGTGACGCTTTCGGCATATTGGAAGGCATTGAGCGCGCCTCCCATCATGCTGAGATCGAAAAAGGTACCCTGGGGAATGAAACTCATGCTTTGCTGCTCACCAAGACGCTGTTGCTCGGCGGTGCGACGAAGCCACGCCTACGGTAGGTGCTCGGTTCGCTCGCGGCGCGTTGCATCGCTAACGTCGTCTTCACCAAGCGGTCCATGCCGCCGGCGATGAGCGCCTTATTGTTGTTGTTGGTGATCGTCACGCCGATCGAGGTCGTCATCAGCTCGGCGA
>DAHUYY010000204.1 GCA_027306845.1 Vulcanimicrobiota bacterium
AGGTAGGCAGGCTCCGCCAGGTGATCGTGCACCGGCCCGGTCTCGAGCTGTCCCGGCTCACCCCGGGCAACGTCGGCGAGCTGCTGTTCGACGACGTGCTGTGGGCGGGCCGGGCCCGGGAGGAGCACGACGCCTTCGCCGAGGCCTTCGGCCGCTTCGGCGAATATCGCGAAGAGCTCCGTACGGGAACGTACGTTACGCAGAAAACCGATCTGGCGTCTTGGCTGGGCACGCGCCCCTCGCCGATCGTAACATTGTAGCGGGGAAAGCGCGCCCTTACGTCCTTAGCCGGCGCAACACGAGAGCATGTCGACGTTTTTGCTAAAGCTCAACGCTGCGAGTTTGAGTCCTTCGACCGTTGTTAGATACGGGAAGATCATCTGCGTGAGATCATCGACGGTCAGCTTATGCTTGATGGCTAAGACGGCGGTTTGGATACTCTCGCCCCCTTCGGGTGCAAGAATATGTGCACCCAGCAGGCGTCCGCTCTCGCGTTCTGCCACGAGCTTCACGAATCCACGCGTATCGCGGGCTGCTAGTGCGCGTGGTACTTGGTCCAACGCTAGCGTGGCCGCATGGGCGTCGATACCGCTGGCGAGCGCCGCTTCGAGCGTTAACCCGACGCTAGCGGCTTGCGGATCGGTGAATACGACCTCCGGCATCGCGCTTGCGTCGTACCGTTGTGCGTCACCGCGCAGTGCATTCTCCGCCGCAATCTTTCCGCCATATGCGGCCATATAGACGAACATGTCGCGGCCGGTAACATCTCCTGCGGCATACGTTCCGGGCCGAGTCGTGCGCAGGTGCTCGTCTACCCGTATACCCGTGGCCGTATGGGCGATGCCGGCGCGGTCGAGGTCCAAGCCATGCGTGTTGGGCGTACGACCCGTCGCGATAAGGACCCGCGATGCCGTAACGCTGCCTGGGCCATCAGCGGAGCGCATCTCAAGCGTTGCACCGCGCCCATCCCTACGGAAGCGTTCGTACGTCATCCCGCATCGTACCTCGATGCCTTCGTCGCGCAGATAACCCGCGAGCGCGAAACTCACCTCATCGTCACCGTGCGGCAGCAGTCTAGAGCGACATACGAGCGTCACCTTCACGCCTGCGCGCGAGAATAGCTGCGCCATCTCGCAGCCGACCGCACCACCGCCGACGACAAGCAGTGATTCCGGCAGTTCCTCCAGTTCGAGCGCGGTGGTGCTCGTGAGCCACGGAATCTCGTCAAGGCCCGCTATCGCGGGCCGCGTGGCTGAGGCGCCGGTAGCGATAACGATGTGGTGCGGCGCAAGATGCATGTCGCCGATCGCGAGCCCGTTGGGCGTCAATCGTGCATTGCCCTGGACGTACTCGATAGCATCGTATTGTGCGAGGACATCGGCATATTTTGCTTGACGCAGGCGCTCAACGAGTTCGTCTTTCTGCGCGGCGATAGCGCTCCAATCGGCGATGCGCGCGCTTGCGAGGACGCCCGAGAAACGCGATGCAGCGTGGGATTGGTGCATGATCTCGACGGCCCGAATCACCGTTTTAGAAGGGATACACCCGACATTGACGCACGTTCCGCCAAGCTTTCCGCCGCCAATGAGGGTAACCGCAGCCCCAAGCTCCGCGGCCCGAATCGCGGCGGCGAAGCCCGCCGATCCGGCTCCGATAACCGCGAGGTCCGGTGCCATGCTCGAGCGTGCCAATTATCGACCTTCCGAGAATCGCTCGATTTGGTCCCAATGTGCCCCGGGTGCGCTGCCCTGCTCGATCACCGTTCCGCGTTTGTTGACGAGATAGTAAATATCGGGCGTGCTGCTCGGATCGAGCATAAGCGATTGCGCCTGCGTAAGCTCGCCCCAATACCAATTCGGCGAGCGACCGGCCGGCCCGATGCTATTTTGGATCGACGCTAGGGACGGGCCGGGATACCCGAGGTTGCCGGCGGCTTCCATTTGCAGAATCAAGACGTGACGAGCGCGTAGCTCGACCATATGTTGCGCAACGATCGCCGCACCGGTGGTGCACGATGGGCACCACGTGGCCATGATCCAGAGAACGTATCGATGTCCGCGTAGCGCGGCGGGCGAGATAGTCTTGCCGTCGATGGTGCGGAATTGCATCGCAGGTGCAGGTTTTCCAACGATAACGCTTTGCGTCGCCGCCTGCGCGCTTGCACCGAGGGCGAGGGAGGACGCAAAGGCGAGGGCCGCAGCGACGGTCAGGGCGCGGAACTTCATGGAGACTCCTCGGTAAGGGGCGGATTAGTGGAGCAATATCCGGTAAGGTTGATCGTCGCTAACCATAGCGAGATCAGTACGGCGAAAACGGCGATGCCGATAAACGCGGGCGCATAGGTGGCAAAGAATCCCTGGAAGCGTCCGGTAAGGTGGAGAACGGCCGGCGCGGAAGCGCCCAGCGCCGCGAGCAGACTGGGGATTACGCTCGTGCAGCAGAGGCTGCTGGGGAGAAGGGCCGCGACGACGCCGCCGAAGGTGAGCGTGGCCTGTGTCGCCTTGGAGCGCCGCGCTGTTGCGTTGAGGGCAAACGTCGCCCCGGCTCCGTAGCCGATCAATGCAGCGGCGCACGCGTCACCAATGGTTAAAAACTGCAGGGCGCCAAAAGAGAGCGCGCCAAACCGCTCTGCGGGCAGAGCTACGAGGTAGAACGCGGTAAACGCGCTTCCGAACGTGACGAGAATTGCGAGTGAGCGGCCGGCATATGCGCTACGGAATGTGGTATCCCACGCCGCGGCCGCCGACCCTGCGAAACTGCGGTGCGAGATTGCGGCATCGACAATAATAGCGGCGATCGCGGCCAGAACCGCCGCGGCCACGGCAACGAGCGTCGGATCCATCACGAGTCCAAATGGGTGCACTGGGCGATGTGCTCGGCATTGCGCGAAACCAGCTCTTGAGCGAGCCGAATCAGTTCGCCGATCGACTCATGCGCCAGGCGATACTCTACGGTCTTCCCTTTGCGCTCGGCTTGAACGTAGCCGCACCACTTCAGGCACGAAAGGTGATTGCTGATCCGGCTCTGCGATAGCGCAAGCGCGGCGACGATCTCGCCGACCGTACGCGGCCCACCCTGCAGCAGGCGCACAATCCGCAAACGCGTTTCATCCGCGAGCCCGGAGAAGAAGCGTGCGTACAGCCGATCGGAGGTCGCCGGTTGTGCCTCGAGCGTCGATTCTCTCATGTTGGCAAAGATATATCATGAAGTCATGATATGTCAATGATTCTAATCCGTCATATTAGGTTTGTCTAAAGGGCACCCGGCAGTCATAATCGAGAGGATGCTCGACGCATGCGGCCGGCGGCAAGCCCCCGAAGACCGCCTCACGACGAAGTTTCGAGGGTTTATGCCCGTCGCGCTCGCTCGTGCCGCGGCTCGAGAGATGACGCTTGTAGCGCATGCGCGCTTGGGATTGCGGGCGTTTGCTCAGGCTCCGCCATCATCGGATGCGTCGTACGTCGGCGGTTCGAAGGTGGCGTTGGGAGCCGTCGTTCTTGCGATCG
>DAHUYY010000205.1 GCA_027306845.1 Vulcanimicrobiota bacterium
GAAGCCGATCACCAGCGGGCTCGCGCCGTTGCGAGCAAATACCAAATGCTCCGGGCTCTCGCTGCTCATGACGCCCAACGCATACGCGCCGACGACTTCGCGTAACGTACGGCGCACCGCACCGGCGAGATCGCCGTCGTAGTGCTGTTCGATGAGATGGGCGAGCACCTCGGTGTCCGTCTCGCTTGCAAAATGATGGCCGCGCTCGATGAGTCCGGCACGCAACGTCGCGTAATTTTCAATGATGCCGTTGTGAACCACGGCGATCCGGCCGCTACAATCGAGGTGGGGGTGTGCGTTGGCGTCGGATGGGCGGCCGTGCGTCGCCCAGCGCGTATGCCCTAGGCCGATACGACCGGCGACCGCCGACTCATGCTGCAATCGCTCGGAGAGACGCGCGAGCTTCCCTTCGGCCTTCGAACCGACCAAACGGCCGCTTTCGTCGATAGCGGCGACGCCGGCACTATCGTATCCGCGGTACTCTAGGCGCGAGAGCGCGTCGAGTAGGAAGGGAACTGCATTTTTTGGCCCGACGTACCCGACGATCCCGCACATGATCTACTATTTTATGCCTTCGCGCGTGCGCGTGTACTGGATCTTTCCTGCGGCAATCTCATCGAGCGCAATCGAGACAGGTTTGTTCCGGTTCGCTGCATCGCGATCGACGAGCGGTTCGCTGGCGAAATACTCGCGCCGTTCCATCGGCGGAGTCTCCTCCATGCGGATCCAATTATTGAGCTGGCGGGCGCGCAGCATCGCGATGTTTACTAAGGTGAATTTCGAGTCGGCGTGCTCCATAAGTCCGTCGAGGTCGCCGAATATTCGCTTGTTCATGGTTCTCTCTATCCGTTCAGTTAGCGCGTGTTTACGATTGCGTGACGCTCTCGAGCGAGTCGTCGGGTACTCGGTGAATTCGCATCCGCTCGGCTCGGAAGATCGCGGCTAGATCGTCAACCGCTTCCTCCGACCGTCGTTCTTGATTGATGACCAGGTAATCGAAATTTCGAATGAACCTGATCTCTTCGTGCGCGATCGCCAAGCGACGCGCGATTTCTTCGTTACTTTCGGTGCGACGTTCGAGTAAACGTTTCCGCAAGTTCGAAAATTTATCCGGCAGCACGAATATCGATACCGCCTCCGGGAAGGCACGCACGATCGCCATCGCCCCATTGACCTCGGGTTTCATGACGACATCGAACCCTTCGCGGAGCGTGGCCTCGACGTACGAGCGCGGCGTTCCGTAGGCATTTCCATTGTACTCGCGCCACTCGAGGAAGCCGCCGCCATCCAGACGCTCTTGAAACTTCTCGCGCGAGATAAAGAAATAATGCTCTCCATCTCGTTCGCCCGGCCGTGGTTCCCGCGTCGTCGCGGAGACGGAGTAGCGAAGCGTCGGCAACCGCTCGCGCAGTGCATCTACTAACGTATCTTTCCCTGCACCCGAGGGACCGGAGATGACAAAGAGCAAGCCCGGGCCGATAATCGCACGCCCTCCCACCGACGTCCCCTGCTTCATACGCCAAGCACGCAGCGAATCCCTCGTCGCACGGCCGGCATCAGATGACGCGGCAGAGCCGGGATTGCGCGAATGCGAGCACCTCGGGAGGGAGCGGATCCGCCGGCGCTCCGCTCCAGCGGATCTGATACGCCACGTTGTTGCGAATCGAGAAAAAGACGATCGTGCGCCGCGGCGGGCTCTTCCGGAGGAATTCGATCTCTCCGGCTACCCCTGGGCACTCCTTCATCGCGTTCGTTCCCACCATTTTCGCTGCCCCCGGAGCGAGGACGACGCTCTCAAGGATCCGACTCGCGAGTTCGGAGGGCGCGCCGCGAAAGGGCATCTGGCTCGCGCTCAGCCGCTCGCCGGGGTGCGTGGCGGCGCTCCATGCCTCCGGCGAGATCGAATGCCACCCGGCCGGGGCGCTCGCCGCGCCGCCGCACGCCGATAGGAGGAAGGCCGCGATCGACGCTGCAGCGCGAAGGCGGGTCGACGGGCCTGGAAGCGGAACGCTGCTGCGAGTGTACACGGATTGGCTGCTTCTGCGTCGCTGCGCTATCGAACTCCTCGAAGCACTGCGCGGAGTTCGCTGCAGCGCGGTGTCGACGAGTTTCGATCGGCGCATCGTGCTGCGATTCGAATGCGCGGGCGGCGCTCGCCTGCTCGCGATCGCGTGTTTCGATCCCACGCCGAGCGCCGCATTCGTTCCCGCACTTCCTCTTGAGGAGGGCCCTGGTTTTGCGCGCGTTCTCCGCGATCACCTCATCGGAGCGCGCGTGCTCGAGATATCCTCTCGCCGCCACGATCGTGTTCTCCGACTGCGCATGGGTACGCGCTCGCGATTCGGCGTCGCGCGCTTTCACGATCTCGTTCTCGAACTGATCCCGCGCTTCGGAAACGCGCTCTTGCTCGGTGAGGACGGACGAATCGTTGCCGCGCTCCAAAGTTTCGATGCGGCGGCAAATGCGCGGCGCACCGTTCTTGAGGGGCATCCCTACGAAGCGCCGCCGATCGACGAACGTCTGCGTATTCCGCGCAGCATCGCCCGTGCCTACGGCTCCGATGCCGAGCGCGTCGCCGAAGAGATCGAATCCGCTATCGAGCAGCGTGCCGATCTCTACGTCTATCGCACTCCCGAAGGGCGCCTCATCCAAGCGCATCTCGTTCCACTTCCCGTTCCCGATGCAATCGAGAGCCGCGAATCCTCACTGCTCGAGCTATTGAGCGAAATGCAGGGAATCGCCGGCGAGCGGGGCAGCGCGCCGTCGCACTCGGCCCGTCGCGAGCAGCTCGTCGCGCGCATCGGAGGACGGCTCGCCGCCGACGAACGTGATGCAGCGCAGATTCGCGAGCGCATTGCAGAGATCGGCGAACGCGATACGCTGCGCGCGGCCGGGGAGGCGATCTACGCCGCTTTGCACGAGCATTCACCTCAGGAACGACCGGCGCTAAAGGAGGAAGCGCTCCGGCTCTTCGAGCGTTATCGCGCCCTCGGCGAACGCGCGAAACGCCTCGAGCCCGCACTCGCGCGCCTCGAAGAGCGAATCGAAGGAGCGCGCAGCCTGCAGTGGGAGGCCTCGCGCGTCGAACCCGAACTTCTCGCCGAGGTCAGCCGTGCATTTGAAAGCGCGTTCGAACCGAGCCGGCATCGCGTCACGGCACGCAAGATAAAGCCTCGGAAGAGCGCCCCGCCGCGCGAGTTGAACGTACGCCCCGGCGTCCGCATTCTCATCGGCAGGTCACCGGAGCAAAACGCCGATCTCACGTTTCGTATCGCACGTCCCGACGACCGATGGTTTCACGCGAAAGGAATCCCCGGCGCGCATGTCATCTTGCAATGCGACCACGAGATCGGTGAGGACGAAGCGGCGCTGGAAATCGCCGCCGATTGCGCTGCGCTATTCTCAAAAGGGAGCGCGAGCGCGAAGGTCGATGTTGAGGTCACGCGGCGCAAACATGTCCGCAAACAACGCGGAGCAGCACCGGGCCTCG